>JAMFST010001403.1 GCA_026225435.1 Labilithrix luteola | reverse complement strand
CGGCGACGGCGCTGGTCGCGGTCGGGGCCTCGGCGGCCGGGAAGAGCGCTTCGGCGGTCGCCTCGGGTCACCTCGATCTCGCCACCTCGCTGCTCGTCGTCTGGCTCGTCGGCGTCTTCGCCCTGCTTGCACGCGCGGTCGGCTCGCGTCTCGCCGTGGCGCGTCTGGTTCGCGAGGGGGAGCGCTTCTTCGTCCCGGGCGGCGAGGTCGACGTCCGGCTCTGCGACGAGCTCGAGTCGCCGGCGGTCGCCGGGATCGTGCACCCCACGGTGCTCCTGCCGCGGAGCGCGCCGGGCTGGTCGGCCGAGCGGATGCGCATCGTCCTGGTCCACGAGCTGGCGCACGTCCACGGCCAGGACGCCCTGGCGCAGCTCGTCGCCGACGTCGCCTGCGCGCTCCACTGGTTCAACCCGCTCGCCTGGATGGTCTCCGCGCGCCTGCGGATCGAGCGCGAGCTGGCCGCTGACGACGCGGTCCTCGCCGCGGGGATCCGCCCTTCGAGCTACGCCGCCGAGCTCCTCGCCGTCGCCGGAGCTTCCCGCGCCGGCGCTCTCGCCATGGCCGAGCGCACCACGCTGGGCGATCGCGTCGTCGCCATCCTCGCCGCTGGTCGCGCGCGGTCGCCGCTCGCGGCCAGGGGGACGATGCTGCTCGTCGCCGGGAGCGTCGTCGTCGGAGGGGTCGCCGCCTGCGCCTCGCCGTCGACGTCCGTGGCTTCGGCCATGCCGGCGCCGACGGTACCGGCAGCTACGGTCACCAGCTCCGTCGAGGTTCCGCCCGCCGCGTCGATCGACGCCTCCGTACAGGCGGCGGCCGACGACGTCCTCGCCTCGGTGGCCCGCACCTGGTCCGCCGAGTCGGCGGTCGTCCTCGTCCTCGACGCCGCCACCGGCCAGATCCTCGCCGATGCGGGGCGCGTGGGGGACCGTCCGTTCGACGTCGCCCGCTCACGCGCCATCACCCCGGGCTCGACGTTCAAGCCGATCACCATCGCTGCCGCTCTCGAGACCGGCGCCATCAACTCGACGCAGCTCTTCGAGTGCGGTCCGAAGCCGCGCTCCTACGGCGGAACACTCGAGATCCACGACTCCGCGGCGCATGGCTCGCTCGACGCGGCGCACCTGCTGGCCGTCTCCTCGAATATCGGCACGTCGCACATCGTCGACGCGCTCGGCGGAGATCGGCTGGAGAGCTGGCTGCCCCGCTTCCACTTCGACGCAGCGCCGGCGCTGCCCGGAGCCACTACCGGCGCCTATCCCGCGCGCGTCGCCACCGGGACTCTCGAGGCGGCGATGGTCGGCATGGGCGAAGGGCTCACCGCCACGCCGCTGCAGATGGCCGCCGCCTACGCGACGTTCGCCGAGGACGGCGTCTACCGCGCGCCGACGACGACGGTGTCCGCGTCACCCGTCGCCGGGGAGCGAATCGTCTCGTCGTCGACCGCGCATCAGGTGATGGCCATGCTCGCCACCGCGGTCGACGATCCCAGCGCCACGGGCAAGCCCGCCCGCGTCCCCGGCGTCCACGTCGCTGGCAAGACCGGCACGGCCAACTTCACCGACGAGCGCGGTCGCGAGCACACCTACGCCAGCTTCATCGGCATCGCCGACCTGCCGGCGCGCCGGATTGTCGCCCTCGTCGGCGTCGACACCCTCCGCGACGACGCCATGGGCTCCAACTCGGTAGCGGCCTTCGCCGACCTCGTCACCCGCCTGCGAAGGTAATAGTCAGAGCAGCGAGAGGTCGGCGAGAAGCTGTCGGAAAGGCTGCAAAGCTAGGGAGCGGGTGAGGAGCCCTACTTCTGTAGGGTGACGACCCCCGACCGACGATTTGCAGCCTTTCCGGCAGCTTATCGTCGGCCTCTCAGACGCGCGAGACCACCAGCGACGCGTTCGTGCCCCCGAAGCCGAACGCGTTCGACAGAACGTGACGCAAGCGCAGCTCGCGCGCGACCCGCGGCACCACGTCGAGCGGGATCGCCGGGTCCTGGTGCTCCACGTTGATCGTCGGCGGGACGAGCTGGTGATGGAGCGCGAGCGCCGAGACGATCAGTTCGACGGCGCCGGCCGCTCCGAGCATGTGACCGGTCATGCTCTTGGTGGAGCTGACCGGCAGCCCCCCATGCCGCGCGCGCTCGCCGAACACGATGCAGATGCCGCGCGTCTCGGCGAGATCGCCGGCGGGGGTCGAGGTGGCGTGCGCGTTGATGTAGCCGACCTCGTCGGCGTCGATCCCCGCGTCGCGGAGGGCCATGCGCATCGAGCGCGCGCACCCCTCGCCGTCCTCCGCGGGCTGGCTGATGTGGAAGGCGTCGCTCGAGGCGCCGTAGCCGGTGAGCTCGGCGTAGATGCGTGCCCCTCGCTTGCGCGCGCGCTCCTCGGACTCGAGCACCACCACGCCGGCCCCTTCGCCGCAGACGAAGCCGTCCCGGTCGCGGTCGAACGGGCGGCTCGCGGCGCGCGGATCGCCGTCGCGCCGGGAGAGCGCGCGCATCGCCTGGAACCCGCCGATGCCGACGGGGCTGACGGCGGACTCGGTGCCACCGGCGACCATGATGTCGGCGCTCCCGCGGCGGATCCACTCGGCCGCTTCACCGATGGCGTGCGCGCCGGTCGCGCAGGCGCTGGTGGTGCAGAAGCTCGGCCCCTTGAGCTGGTGCTCGATGGAGATCTGCCCGGCGGCGAGGTTCCCGCACACCGCGGGGATGACGTACGGGCTCACCTTCGACGAGCCCTTCTCGCGGATGGTGCGCGAGGCCCCCTCGATGGTGTCGAGCCCGCCCAGGGTGACGCCGACGATGCAGCCGGCGCGCTCCTGATCTTCCTCCGACAGGATCAGCTCCGCGTCCTTGATGGCCATCTGCGCGGCGACGATGGCGAGCTCGGAGAAGCGGTCGAGCTCCTTGAGCCGCTTCTTGCGGATGTACCGCCCTGGGTCCCAGCCCTTCACCTCGCAGGCGAAGCGGACGGCGAAGTCCGACGCGTCGAAGAGGGTGATCGGAGCGGCACCGCTCGTACCCGCGACCAGCGCCTCCCACGTCGAGCGGACGTCTTCCCCCACCGGGGTGATCGCGCCGATGCCGGTGATGACCACCCGGCGCAGGGGCCGGGAGCGACGATCGGTGTCGGTGACTTGGTCCGTGGGCGCGTTCATGGGAGCCGGCGAGGCCGAAGGGGCAGGGATGGGATGTTGGGAAGGGCGCTCCGGGTTTCAAGGTTTTCATACGCCGAGTGAGGAAACTCACCAGGAGAAAGGCCCCCCGGGCGCTCAGCTCATGGTGAGCACGATGCGGAAGCGCGCCTCGTTGCGCATCATGCGTGCGTAGGCGGCGGGCGCCTCGGCCAGGGGCACGGTCTCGATCCGGGCGCGGATGTCCTGCAGCACGCTGAAGCCGAGCGTGTCCTCCGAGTCGATCGGATGACCCGTCAGCGAGCCGCCCACCGATCGCTCGCCGAAGAGGAGCTGGAAGGTGTTGAGCGGCAGCGGCGCGCTGCTCGCCCCGAGGACGACCATGTGCCCCTTCGGCCCGAGGCCGGGGACCAGGCTGGCCATCGCCTCGGCGCTGGTCACCGTGGTGGCGATGAGCTTCGCGCCGCCGAGCTTCTGCAACGCGGCCGCGGCGTCCTCGGCGGACGCGTCGATGTAATGGTGGGCGCCGAGCTCCTTCGCCAGCGCCGCCTTCTCCGCGCCGCGGGCGATGGCGACCGTGCGGAAGCCGAGACGCCGGGCGAACTGCACGCCGAGGTGCCCGAGCCCGCCGACCCCGTGGATGGCGACGAGATCGCCGCCTCGCGCGTCCGAGTTACGGAGCGCGTTGAACGTCGTCACCCCGGCGCAGAGGAGCGGCGCCGCCTCGACCGCGCTCAGCTCGTCGGGGATGGCGGCCAGGGCGGTGGCCTCGGCGATCATCGACTCGGCGTAGCCACCGTCGAAATGTACGCCGACGAAGCCCTGGTTCTGGCAGTTGACGAAGTCGCCGCGGCGGCACGACGTGCACCGGTGGCACTGCCCGCCGAGGAAGCCGACGCCGACGCGTGCGCCGACCTTCCAGCCAATGACCCCGGCACCGATGGCGTCGATGGTGCCGACCACCTCGTGCCCCGGGACGCGCGGATAGGCGATGCCGGGCACCACCCCCTCGACGGTGCCGGCGTCGGTGCCGCAGATGCCGCAGGCCTCGACCCGCAACCGGACCTGGCCCGGGCCGGGATCGCGGAGGGGGAGCTGCGTGAGGACGAGCGAGTGGTTTCCGGTGGCTTGAACGGCGCGATAGGTCGTGGTCATGGCGACAAGATGACCGGTCGTCTTGAATTGGTCAAGGACGAGTCGCGACGGGTTTTCACGCTCGTCGCGGAGCTTCCGACGGATCAGCGGTCGCGCTCGAGGTGCGCGAGGCGCCCGGCCAGCTCGACGACCGCGAGGCGCGATCGGTCGCTCGCCTCTCGCGACTCGTCGTCACCGAACCATCGAGCCCAGCGAGCGCGCACCGCGTCGGGAGTCATGTCCTCGCCGCGCATCACGGCGCGCGTGAAGTCGTCGACCTCCAGGTCGTACTCGTCGTTGCCGTAACAGAGCAGCTCCTCCGGATCGAGCGCGTCGATGGCCGCCTTCACGGCGGCGCGAAGAGCCGGATCGAGCTCGGTCGAGGGGGCTGGCGAGGGCGTCATCTTCCTTGCGGACACAGCGACCTCAGGCGAGTAGGTAAAGGGATCATGAAGACCAAGACCAAGACCTCGAAGTCGAAGCTGCAGAGCAAGCGCGCGGCCACCACCACCATCTCGAGCGACCTCGGGGCGGCGGCGAGCAAGGACATCGGGGCGGCCATGAACGCGATCCTCGCGGACGTCTTCGCCATGTACCTGAAGACCAAGAACTTCCACTGGCACATGAGCGGCCCGCACTTCCGTGACTACCACCTGCTCCTCGACGAGCAAGCCGACCAGCTCTTCGCCATGACCGACGCGATCGCCGAGCGCGTCCGCAAGGTCGGCGCGCGCACGCTCACCTCGGTGGCGTCGATCATGAAGAACAAGCGCGTCCTCGACAACGACGCGGACTTCGTCGAAGCCAGCGACATGCTCGCCGAGCTGCGCGACGACAACACCCAGCTGGCCGCCCGCCTGCGCGTCGCCCACGACGTCTGTGACGAGCGCCGCGACATCGCGACGGCGAGCCTGATCGAGAACTGGATCGACGAGACCGAGCGTCGCGCCTGGTTCCTCTTCGAAGCTGGCCAGCGCGGCGACTCCAGCGGTCACTGATCGAGCTTCATTTCCGCGATCGGCCGGCGGGGAGAATCTCCTCACCGCGAAGGCGCGAATCGGGAAATTCTCCCGACCGCTGCGCCGCGGAGCGCCATAAACGGCACTTCGAGGCGCGGTGCGGCGCTTGCAACCGATCGCGCCCATGAAGAGCGAGATCCTCACGAGCATCGTCGTCGTCGCGCTAAGTGCGTCCTGCGCGCTCGGCGCCGTCGGTTGCGCAACTCCCGATACCGTCCACACGGCGACGAGCCCCGGTGTGGATCTCTCGCGGTACCACACGTTCAGCATCGGAGCGGCCGAGGCGCCGCCCGCGGGCTACCAGGATTCACCGAGCACGCAGGAGATTCGCCGCCGGATCGTCCCGCTGGTCGAGGCTGCGCTCGTGCGGCGCGGTTACGTGGAGGTGCCCGCCAGCGGCGACCTCACCATCCGCCTGGGCGCGGGCCGGCGGCGCGTGGTCATCCACGAGGCGAGCGGAGTGGCCACCAACTGGCAGCCCGACGACGAGGACAGCGACGTGCTGCAGGGGGCGATCATCGTCGACGCGCTCGACGGACCTTCCGGCCACCAGGTGTGGCACGGCGCGGACCGGGTCGAGCGCGATCATGGCGTGGTCGACGAGAAGCAGCTGGAGCGCTCGGTGACGAACCTCATCGGCCGGTTTCCTCCGGCCACCGGGCCGGGGTGACAAGCGGTGCGCGTCAGCTCGAGAACAGGCGGTCGAGCAGGTTCGTCTTCGCCAGATCGACGATGGCGCCGCCTTGACCGTCGAGGACGCTCCTCGTCAGGTACAGGCCGAAGCCGAGCGCCTGCTCCGCGGTGATCGTCGGCGGGATGGCCAGCTCGCGCCGGTGCACCATCACCTCGATCAGCGCCGGCCCGGGGTGCGCGAAGGCGCGACGGAGCGCCGGCTCCAGCTCCTCCGGCTGCGCGACCCGTACGCCGAGGAAACCGCAGGCGTCGCCCACCTTGCTGAAGTCGGGATTCTTCAGATCGGTGCCGAAGGGGACGATCCCGGCCGACACCATCTCGACCTCCACGAAGCCGAGCGAGCCGTTGTTGAAGACGATCACCTTGATGGGCAGATCGTTCTGCACCGCGGTGAGCAGCTCGCCCATCATCATGGCCAGGCCGCCGTCGCCGGAGAAGGAGATCACCTGCCGCTTGCGGAAGGTGGCCTGCGCGCCGAGCGCTTGCGGCAGGGCGCAGGCCATCGAGCCATGGTTCCAGGAGCCGAGCAGCCGCCGCTTGCCATTGAAGCGGAGGTAGCGCGCGGCCCAGATGGTCGGCGTGCCGACGTCGACGGTGAAGATGGCGTCGTCGTCGGCCACCTGGTCGACCACCTTGGCCACGTACTCGGGGTGAATCGGTGAGGTGCCCGGCGTGCCGACGGCGAAGTGATCGAGATCCTTCCGCGCGGTCTGGTAGTGCGCCACGCTGTCCTTCAGGTGATCGCTCGGCTTCGGTCCGAGCAAGGGGAGCAGCGACTGGATGGTCTCCTTCACCGTGCCGATGAGGCCGACGTCGACGACGGTGCGCCGTCCGATCTGCTCGCCGCGCCGGTCGACCTGAATCTTCTTCGCCTTCTCGGGATAGAACTGCGGATAGGGAAAGTCGGTCCCCAGCGTGAGCAGGACATCGCAGTGCATCATCGCGCGGTATCCCGACGAGAAGCCGAGCAGGCCGGTCATCCCCACGTCGTAGGGGTTGTCGTACTCGATGAACTCCTTGCCGCGGTAGGCGTGGACGATGGGCGCCTGGAGGCGCTCGGCGATGGCCAGCAGCTCGGCGTGCGACCCCTCGCAGCCCGCGCCGGCGAAGATGGTGACCTGCTTGGCGTCGTTGAGCAGCGTCGCGGCGCTGGCCAGATCGTGCGCCGGCGGGACGATGGTCGACTCGTTGCGGAGAAAGCCGAGCGGCGTCGGCTTGTGCGAGGTCTTCTTGGCGGCGATGTCTCCGGAGAGGACGATGACCGCGACCCCGCGCTGGGCGATGGCGGTGCGCATGGCGATGCCGAGGATGCGGGGGAGCTGCTCGGGGCTGGAGATGACGCCGACGTAGGAGGCGCAGTCGCGGAAGATCGCCTCCGGGTTCGTCTCCTGGAAGTAGCCGGTGCCGATCTCGGTGCTGGGGATCTGCGCGGCGATGGCGAGCACCGGGACGCGGCTGCGGTGGCAGTCGTACAGGCCGTTGATGAAGTGGAGGTTGCCGGGCCCGCAGCTGCCGGCGCAGACGGCGAGCGTCCCGGTGAGGTGCGCCTCGGCGCCGGCGGCGAAGGCGGCCGCCTCCTCGTGCCGGACGTGCACCCACTCCATCTCCTCGTGCTTGCGGATCGAGTCGGTGATCCCGTTGAGCGAGTCGCCGGGCAAGCCGAAGACGCGCTTGATGCCCGAGTGGATCAGGGTCTCTACGATCACTTCTGCGACGGTGGTCATGGCGAATCTCCGGAGGGGGGCGGCCGATTCTAGGCCAGCGCAGCGCTTGCGGGCTCGCTGCAGGATCTGCGTCGGTCGAAAGCGACACCTCGAGAGCCCGCGTTTTTCCGGTGGGCACGTCGGTTGCTCAGGCGGCGGACCATGCCGCGGCCTCTCACGCTGCCCGAGGAGCGCGAGCTTCGCGGTCAGCTCCGTCGCTTCGCGCAGGAAGACCGGAGGCGCACGCAGCGCGAGTGCTGGCTCACCCTCGCGCTGCTCGTCGTCTCGGCGGGCGTCGCCATCGCCTCGCGCGCCCCCTGGCCGCTCCGGGTCGCCGCGTCGATCCTCGAAGGGCTCGTCCTCGTGCGCGGCTTCGTCCTCTTCCACGACGTCATGCATGGGGCGCTCTTTCGCGGGTCGCGAGCTGCGCGCACCGTCTTCACGATCTTCGGCGCGCTGGTGCTCACGCCCGCCAGCGTGTGGCGCGAGACGCACGACTATCACCACGGGCACACCGCGCAGATCGTCGGCTCCCACATCGGCTCGTATCCGCTGGTGACGGTGAGCATGTGGCGCCGCATGTCGCGCGCGCAGCGGCTGGCGTACCGCTTCGCCCGTCACCCGCTGACCATCCTCGGCGCCTACGCGACGGTGTTCGTCGGCGGCATGTGCGTCGTGCCGTTTCTTCGCGCCCCGCGCCGCCACCGGTCCGCCGGGGTGATCGTGCTCGTCCACCTCCTCGCCTGGGTCGCCGCGCTGGCGACGCACCACTTCGTGCCGTTCGTGCTCGGGTATCTCGCTCCGCTGTCGCTCGCCTGCGCCGTCGGTGCGTATCTGTTCTACGCGCAGCACAACTTCGTCGGGGTGGAGATCACCTCGCGCGAAAACTGGAGCCCGGTGCGCGCCGCGCTCCGCTCGTCGAGCCACTTCGAGATGGGGCCGGTGCTCCGCTTCTTCACGGGGAACATCGGCCTTCATCACGTGCACCACCTGCACGCGGGGATTCCCTTCTACCGCTTGCCCGAGGCGGCGCGCGCGACACCGTGGCTGCAGGAGGCGACGCGGACGTCGTTCCCTCCGCGTGACGTCGTCCGCTGTCTGCGGCTGAAGGTGTGGGACGCGGTGGAGGGGAAGATGATCGGCTATCCGAGCGCTTGACCGTTGGGTACGATCTGTCCGTGACAGCGACGAAAGAGGCAGCGGCAGGGGTGGTGGCGCGGCGGCTCGAGCTGAAGGACGGGACGTCGAGCAAGTTCTGGGAAGCGTCGGTCGAAGGGGCGGTGCTGACGGTCCGCTTCGGGAAGATCGGCACCGCCGGGCAGGCGCAGACCAAGACGCTGGCGACGCCGGAGAAGGCCGCCGCGGAGCGCGACAAGCTCGTGCGGGAAAAGCTGAAGAAGGGATACACCGACGTCGCCGCGCCGCCGGTGGAAGCTCCTGCGGCTCCTGCTCCCGAGGCGAGCGACGGCTGGACCGATGCCGGCGATGGCTATCGGGTGAAGCTCGACGGGGCGGGGAAGCTCGTCTGCCAGAACGCGCGCGGGCAGACGCTCGCCTCGGTGCCCAAGGCGGTCAAGGAGAGCGCCGCGGCGGAGGATCTGCTGACCCTGGCCGACTGGCTGGAGACGCACGCCCGCGAGTGCCTCGCGCAGGTCGAGACCTGGATGCTGCGCTCGCTCCCCATCCCGCGCGCCGCCCTCGAGCAGGTGTGGGCCGATCCGGCGTGGCGCGCCGCGCTGGAGAACCTGGTGATCACGCCCGACGGGGGTGACGCCGCGCAGGCGGGCTTCTTCCGCGGTGTCGATGCGGCGCGAGGTGTGGGGGTGGTGTCGCTCGACGGGGAGACGGTGTGGATCGACACCCCGGCGGTCTCCATCCCGCACCCCATTCACCTCGCGGAGCTGGACGACTTCCGCGCGCTCGGCGTCGAGCTCTCGCTACAGCAGGGTTTGAAGCAGCTCTTTCGCGAGGTGTTCCGCAAGCCGGCGGCGCTCGATCCGAAGGCCACCGCGGTGAACGACTTTGCCGAGGGGAAGTTCGCGCAGCTCAATCACGCCCTCGGGCTTTGCCGGAAGCTCGACTACCGGGTGAGCGGCGGCTCGGCGACCGCGCGCGTGTGGGACGACGGGAAGGTCGGCGAGGCGCGCTACTGGGTGGGCACCGACGAGCCCACCGCCGAGGCGTACACCGGCCCGCTCGTCTGGGTGGACGAGCGCGAGCGCGCGGTACCCCTCGGCGAGGTCG
>JAMFST010001402.1 GCA_026225435.1 Labilithrix luteola | reverse complement strand
GTGGGCGATCCGCGCGAGCGGTCCACCGACATCGGGCCGCTGGTGAACGCGCGCCAGCGCGACGGGGTGCAGCTCGCCGTCGACCGGGCGCAAGCCGAGGGGGCGCGCCTGCTCACCGGCAAGACCGCGCGCCTCCTCCCCTCGCGCGGTTTCCACGTGGCCCCCACCCTCGTCGTCGACGCCACGCCTTCGGCTGCCATCGTGCGCGAGGAGGTCTTCGGGCCGGTCATCGTCGCCCTGCCCTACCGCTCGGAGGACGAGGCCGTCGCGCTGGCCAACGACTCGGACTACGGCCTGTCCGGTTCGGTGTGGTCGGGCGATCCCGAACGCGCGACGCGCATCGCCCGGCGCCTGAGCACGGGCACCGTCGGGATCAATTCCAAGAGGATCCTCGATTTCGGCAGCCCGTTCGGTGGCCGGCGCGCGTCGGGGATCGGGAGCGAGCTCGGCCCCGAAGGGATCGACGCGTACCTCGCCACCACCTCGATCTTGGTGCCATCATGAGCGATCGTCGGCTCCCCTTCGACGGCGCCCGCAACCTGCGCGACATCGGCGGGTATCCTCTGCCTGGCGGACGCCGCGTGCGCCGGGGGCTCGTCTACCGATCCGACAACCTGGCCGGGCTCACCGACGCCGATCTCGAGCGCTTCGCCCGGCTCGGCCTGCGCACCGTGGTGGACCTGCGGGTCGCCTTCGAGCGCGGACGCGCGGAGAACCGGCTCCCTGCCGGCCAGCCCATCGAGACGCTGCACGTCGAGCTTCAGCCGAAGGGGGGCGAGGACCTGCTGCGTGGTGTCCGCGCGGGGAACCTCGACGCCGATCAGGTGCAGCAGGGCATCGTCGCCACCTACCGCAGCTACGTGGTCGACCACGCGCGCGAGTTCCGCCGCGTGATGGAGGCGATCCTCACCGCCGACCGCCTGCCACTGCTCGTGCATTGCACCAGCGGGAAGGACCGCACCGGCTTCGCCATCGCCGTGCTGCTCCTGGCGCTGGGCGCCGACCGCGCGACGGTCATGGCCGACTACCTGCTGACGAACCGGGTCCGCCGCGACGTGACCCATCTCTTCGGCCCGGAGACGCCGGCGGGGGTGGCCGAGCTCATGACGTCGGTGCAGGCCGCCTACCTGGAGGCCGCCTTCGAACAGATCGAGAGCACGCACGGAACAGTGGCGACCTACCTGCAAGACGCGCTCGGGATCGGCCCCGCGGAGCGGCAGCGATTGACCCACCTCCTCACCGAAGAGGCGGCGGCGCCAGGTGAGCTCACCGTGTATCCCTTCGATCACGATCACGGTGTGCCCGCGCGCACGCTCAAGCCGCTGCTCGGCGGCAAGGGGGCGGGGCTCGCGGAGATGACCCGCGCGCTCGGGATGGCCGTCCCGCCAGGGTTCACTCTCCCCCTGCCGATCGCCCAGCGCTACCGCGAAACCGGCTGGCCGCGCGAGCTCGATGCGCTGCTCGACGAGCACATGGACCGGCTCGCCGCGCGCATGGGCAGGCGCTTCGGCGATCCGCGCGACCCGCTCCTCGTCGCCGTACGCAGCGGCGCGCCGGTCTCCATGCCCGGCATGCTCGATACCGTCCTCAACCTGGGGCTCAACGACGATACGGTCGTCGGGCTGGCGCAGGTGTCCGGTGACGAGCGCTTCGCCTGGGACAGCTACCGGCGCTTCGTCCAGATGTTCGCCACCACGGTGATGGGCGTCGAGCCGGCGTCGCTCCCCGCCCTCGTCGGCGACGCCTCGCCCGCGGATCTCCGCGCGCACGTGGGCCTGCTGCGCGAGGTGGTTCGCGCGTTCCGGGGGGAGGATGTCCCGGCGAGCCCGCGCGAGCAGCTGCACCGGACCGTGCGCGCGGTGTTCGCCTCCTGGGACAGCGCGCGCGCCCGCGCCTACCGCGCCAAGGAGGGGATCGACGAGGCGATGGGGACAGCGGTGAACGTCCAGGCGATGGTCTTCGGCAACCGCGGCGACCACTCGGGCACTGGCGTGGTCTTCACGCGCGACCCGGCGACCGGCGCGCCGGGTCTCTATGGCGACTACCTGCCGCGGGCGCAAGGCGAGGACGTGGTCGCCGGCACCGCCCACACCCTGCCGATCGCGCAGCTGGAGGCGCACGCGCCCGCCGTGTACGCGGAGCTCACCCAGGTTCTGCGCCGACTCGAGGTGCACTACCGGGACATGTGCGACGTCGAGCTCACCGTCGAGGATGGCCACCTCTGGCTCCTGCAGACGCGGACGGGAAAGCGGAGCGCAGTGGCGGCGGTGAAGATCGCCGTCGACCTCTCCCGCGATCCCGAGGTGCGCCTCACGACGCGGGAGGCGCTCGAGCGGGTGCCACCGGAGCTGCGCCAGCGCGCGCGTCAGGAGCTGCTGGCGGGAGCGGGCCTTCGCCGGCCCGAGGCCGGACTGCTCGCCACCGGTCTCGGCGCCTCGCCCGGTCGAGTCAGCGGGTGCATCGTGCTCGACGCCGAGGCTGCGGCGGACGCGGACACCGACGTGATCCTCGTGCGCCCTCACACGAGCCCCGAGGACGTCGCCGGGATGGCGGCCTCGGTCGGCATCTTGACCACCAGCGGCGGACTGGTGAGCCACGCCGCCGTCGTCGCCCGCGGCTGGGGCATCCCCGCGGTGGTCGGTGCGCGCGATGTCGTCATCGAGGACGACACCGTCATCGTGCGCGGCGAGCGGCTGCGTGCCGGCGACGTCATCACCATCGACGGCAGCACCGGCGAGGTCTGGCGTGGCAAGGTGGAGAACGACGCTCATCCCGATGTCGACGCCGTTCTCCGCGAGCGCCTGCCCGAGCTGCTCTCGCTGGAGCAGTGGGCGCGCGAGCACGACGTGCACCCAGAGAAGTCCACCTGACACTCGACGAGACGAACGCACATGACGAAGGAACTGGTCGACGAGCTGGCGGTGCTGCACCAGATCAAGGTGAAGGGCTTCGCCTCGGCGGAACGGATCGCAGCCGCTCTCGGCGTGGAGGTCTCGCAGGTCGAGCCCCTCGTCCGCGAGGCCGAGAGCGGCGGGCTCGCGCGCTACCGGGAAGGGCGCGTCACCGGCTTCACCCTGACCCCCGCGGGCCGAGCGCGTCACGAGGTCCTGCGCGCCGCTGCCACGTCGGCGGACGTCGCCGCCGGGCTCGAGGAGGCCTATCGCGCCTTCCTCGCCCCCAACCGGCAGTTCAAGCAGCTCACCACCGAATGGCAGACGCGCCCGGAGGGTGCCGACACGGCACCTCTCCTCGACCGACTCGACGAGCTCCACGCGGCGATGTCACGCCTGATCGCGGGCGCGTCCGCGTCGGCTCCTCGCTTTGCCTTCTACCTGCCTCGCCTCGAGCGAGCCCGCGCTGCGCTGCGCGGCGGAGATGCGTCCGCGTTCGCCCGCCCGCTGTCCGACTCGTACCACGACGTGTGGATGGAGCTGCACGAGGACCTGCTCTCGAGCCTGGCGCACAAGCGAACCGACGCCGACGAGTGAGCTG
>JAMFST010001401.1 GCA_026225435.1 Labilithrix luteola | reverse complement strand
GGTCGGTGACGTCGAGACGCGCATCGGCCAGCACGTCGCCGGCCTTGTCCGCGACGGCGACACCTTGCAGCTCGGCATCGGCTCGGTCCCATCCGCCGTCGCCAGCGTGCTCCGCTCGCACAGGAAGCTCCGCTTCTTCAGCGGCATGCTCACCTCGCCTGCCCGCACGCTGTGGGAGGCGGGTGCGCTCGATCGCGACGCGCGCATCACCTCGGGCGTGCTCCTCGGCGACGACGCCTTCTACGAGTTCGCCGCGGGTCTCGAGCAGCTCTGGATGACCCACGCCGGTCACACCCACGACGTCACGACCATCGCCGCCATCCCGCGCTTCATCGGCGTCAACGGCGCGGTCGAGGTGGACCTCTTCGGCCAGGTGAACTCCGAGCGAGTCGACGGCTCCCTGCTCGCCGGCTCCGGTGGTGCCCCCGTGTTCGCGCGCGGTGCGCAGGGCTCGGCGGGCGGACGCTTGCTCATCTGCCTGGGCGCGACGGCGCGCAAGGGGGCGGTCTCACGCATCGTCCCGACGCTCGGCGACCAGGCGCTCGTCACCGTCCCTCGCTACCTCACCGACGCCATCGTCACGGAGCACGGCGTCGCCGAGCTGCGCGGCCTCTCGCTCGACGCGCGCGCGCAGGCGCTGATGGCGATCGCCGCACCGGAGCACCGGGACTCGCTGAGCAACGCGTGGGACGAGATCCGCAAGAAAATCTGACATGATGCGTCGCGTGAGCGACGCCCGGTCCGCGCGTGTCGTGCTCCGCGAGCGCGCCGTCGAGGTCCTCGCGATGCTCGTCGCCGCGGTGCCCGTGCTGTTCACCCGCGCGGCCATGGGCGATCTACCCATGCACGAGGGGGAGATCGCGCTCGTGCGCCATTTCGGGGATCCCTCGTTCGCGCCGGCGTCGGTGTACGCCTGGAATCTCGGGCACGGCGGGCAGCTCTTTCATCTCGTCGGTGCCTTGCTGTCGCTGCTCTCGTCGCCGGCGCTGGCCGCTCGGCTCCTCGTGGCGGCCAGCCTCGCGGGCGTGGTCGCCGCGGCGGCGCATCTGGCGCGGCATCTCGGGACGGCGACGTGGTCGTGCCTGCTCGCCCTTCCGCTGCTCGGCTGGACCTTCCAGTCCGGCTTCGCGCCGAACCTTCTCGGGATCGCCCTGTTCCTCGCCCTGCTGCCACGGATCGAGCGCGCGGCTGCCACCCCCTCGGTGCGGAGCGCCATCGGCGTGCTGCTCGCCATGGTCGGCTGCCACCTGGTCCACGACGCCACGCTGATCGCCGTCGCCGTCGCCGTTCTCGTCCTCGGGCTGGCGCGCCCGCACCCCCTCGACCGCCAGGCGCCGCTCCGCTTCGCGCCGCTGGCGGGGGCCGCCGCGCTCCTCGCCCTCGAGACGCACCTCGAGGCGCGTGACATGACCGCGTTCGCCGCGCGCTGGTCGAAGGTCGAGTGGCACGCCCTCGGGGACAAGCTCACCCACGTGGACGACTTCGCCTTCGGTCTCTCGAGCAGCGCCGCGGGAGTCGTCCTTCGCGTCTCGTTCCTCGCCGTCCTCCTCGTCCTCGCCGCGGTCGCCCTCCGGGTCTCGCGCCGGCCGGTGACGCTTCACGGCGCACGCTTTCTCCTGCTCGCGGCTGCGCTGCTGACCCTGTACATCGCGCTCCCCTACAGCGTGAACTACGGCGCCTTCCTCTACGTCCGCTTCCTCGCCCCAGCGGCTCTCGTCGCCGTCGTCGCGCTCGCACCACCAGAGTCCGCGCCGGTGCGCGCGCGACGCCTGCTCGGGCTGCTCGCCGCGTTCCCACTCGTGGCCTTCGTGGTCGCATCGGCCCCCGCGTTCCGTCGCGCCGACGCCAGCCAGCGCGATCTCGACCGCCTCCTCGCCCGTATCGTCGACGCCACGCCCGAAGGTGAGGTGCCGCGCGTGTGCAGCCCGCAGATCTTCCGCGCGCGGCCAGGCGACGACGTCCTCCTCTCCCAGCCGCTACGGATCCTGGCGCTGCGGGGGGGACGTGTCCTGCACTCCC
>JAMFST010001400.1 GCA_026225435.1 Labilithrix luteola | reverse complement strand
GGTGCCGGCGTCGGCCTCCGTCATGCTCTGGCGCTCGCGCGGGCGGTCGGCGGAGACCTCGAGTTGCTCTCGATGGTCAGGGCCGGCGCGGCGACCGGCGCAGGGACGGGAGCGCAATTCCGCGTCACGTGGCCGCAGGTCAGCTACGTCCCGCCGCCGCCCGTCTCGGTCCCGCGCAAGCCGCTCCTCGAGGGCAAGCGCGTCCTGCTCGTCGAGGACGACGCCGACGTCACCCAGCTCCTCGAGGCCGCCCTGGGCGCGCGAGGAGCCGCCGTCAGCGTCGCCCGCTCGTACGCCGAGCTCACGAGCCTGCTCGGCCGCGAGCAGCACGACGCCGCCCTCATCGACCTGTCCCCCATCGCCGGCAACGTCGTCGACGCCTTCGACGCCCTGCGTACGCGCATCCCCAAGGGGCACCTGGTGGTCATCACCGGCAGCGCCGACGCGCTCCCCGCCGCCGTCACCCACGAGGATGTCCGCCTGGTGCGTAAGCCCTTCGAGGTCGGCGAGATCGTGGCGGCGCTCCTCGAGCGCCCGAGCGGTTACATCTGAAACTTCAGCGACCTCACTCGTTTCAGGTTGACTCTGATTCTGACGCGTATAGGGTGCGCCTTCACAAAACGCACCACGCGAAGGTGGCGGAATTGGCAGACGCACTAGCTTGAGGTGCTAGCGGGTAACACCGTAGGGGTTCAAGTCCCCTCCTTCGCACAATATTGCCGGGAAAGTCCGCGAAGGTTTTGGCGATACCGCCGAAACCCCGCAAGACTCGGAAGCGGTTCGGATTAAGCTGAGGGAACGGCTTCGATGGAAAGAACGGCGGCGTTTTGCTGGTGGCTCGCCTCCCTGGGGTTTGTCGGTCTCGCCTGCTCGGGGTCGGCGGCGCTCGAGGGATGTTCGGGCAGCAAGGGCTCGTCCGGGGGCGCCTCGGCGACCGGGGTGGCGCAGTCGACGCTCAACGCCAACGCCTTCGCGCTCACCACCGAGCCCACGGCCCTCGACGCCACGTCGATCACCTTCCCGGCGAACGCCGAGACGAGCAGCCTGCAGACCGGCGACGTCATCGTCCCCAAGAACGCCTCCATCGCCCAGCCTTACCTGCGCCACATCACCGGTGTGGCCGCCTCGGGCGGCAGCATCGTCTTCCAGACGGTGACCTCCAGCCTCAGCGAGCTGTTCCACGACGCCAACGTGCAGCAGACGGTGAGCATCACCACGGGTAGCCCGACGTCCGCCTTCGACGCTCCCGGCGGCGACAGCTTCGACGACATCACCGGCATTGCGCCGGTGACGGACGACGGCGATCCGGACGCCGATACCGGCGCGCTGCTCATGGCGAAGCCGCGCACGCTCTCGAGGCTGCGGCCGGCGCTCGGATTGCCCACCGGTCTCGGTTTGCTCGACGAGGGGAGCGACGGCGGGAGCGGAGTAATCACCCTCCCCGGCTACGGCTTCGAGTACTCGCTCGGACCGCTGGGCTACTTGGCACCCGAAAGTTCGCCGACTGTGGTGGACATGGGCGAGAGCTACTTCCGTCTCAGCGGGAACCTCGACTTCGCTTACGCCGCGCGCAGCTCGGTCGACCCGCTCCCCGACCACCTGCGCCTCGTCCTCGACGGCGCCCTCGCGCTCAACATCGGGGCGAAGATCACGACCGAAGGCGCGGTCTCGTACCTCTCCCCGAAGGTCCCGTACACTAGCGAGGACGGTGTCCCGCTGGGTACGGTCATCATCCCCTTCGGCCCTCTCGACGTGCCGGTCACC
>JAMFST010001399.1 GCA_026225435.1 Labilithrix luteola | reverse complement strand
GGTCGAAGTTGTCGATCACGTTGGGCACGCCGAACATCGCGGCCCCCGCCGTCCAGGCGAACTCGACCCGCCCGAACATGGGGAAGACGGTCATCACCACGTCTCGCCGGGTCATGTCGAAGGAGGTGAACATCCCCAGCATGGTGCTGTTGTTGTAGTGGCTGATGACGTAGCACTTGGGCAGTCCGGTCGTGCCCGAGGTGAGGTTGAAGTAGAACGGATCCTCCTCGGCCACGGCGTTCTCCAGCTCCGGCTCGTCGGCGGAGGACGCGGCGAGCAGCGCCTCGTACTCCGCGCCGATCGCCAGCGAGAGGCGGACGCCGGGCAGCTCCTGACGCGCGCGCGCGGCGACCTCGGCGAACTTGTCCTCGTGGAGGAGAGCGACCGCGCCGATGTCCTTCATGAGCGAGAGGATCTCCGGCGGCGCGAGCCGGTAGTTGAGCGGGATCCCCACCAGCCCGGACTTGGCCAGCGCGAAGTAGATCTCGGGAATCTCGACGCGGTTGGTGGTGAGGAAGGCAACGCGATCCCCCTTCTTCAGCCCGCGCGCCAGCAGCCCGTTGGCCAGCCGGTTGCACCGCTCGTTCGCCTGCGCGAAGGTGAAGCGCCGGCCGGTGGGCACACAGATGTACGCCACGTCCGCGCCGAAGCGGATGGCCGCCGTCGTGAGCAGGTTGCCCACGACCATCTTGCCGAGCGACTTGCTCGCGATCACCGGCGCGGTCACTTGGCCACTCGCTTCTGGGCAAAGGCCTCGATCGCCCCGCCATGGTAGGGCGTGCCGAAGCACTCCTTCTCCAGCGCCAGCGAGGTGTCGAGGATGTGGTTCACCGACTGGCGCAGCGTCTTGTTCACGGAGGCCTTGGTGGAACGGATCGCCATGCGCGACCCCCACGAGGTGCGGCCAGATGATCGCGCCGCCGTCGCCGCGGTGACGCCGATGCGCACGAAGATCTCGTCGTCCGGATCGCTCATGATGCGATCGATCAGAGCGCAGCTTTTCAGCCCCTTCAACAGCGCGCGGCTGACGCACCGCGACGCGTGAACACCGCCAATCGCATTGACGCATGGTGTTGCGCGAGTGAAGGTGCGCCCACGATGAAGCGCGCGAAAGTCCTCACCAAACGTGAACGCAAGGCCCTCCAACCGGCGCGGCCGCAGAACACGGCACCGCAGTCGCAGCACATCCACTGCATCGCCTGCGGACGCCACCTCGACCCGCGCGAGTTCAACGCGCCGCAGACGGCCAAGATGATCCGCTGCAACCACGGCTCACGCTTCGCCGCCTGCACCGACTGCGAGACGCTCGCCTTCGCGCTCATCGCCGAGCACGACCGCACCGGCAACGAAGTGAAGATGGCGAACGCCTGGCACTGACGGGCCCGCATCCGTACATCCGTCCGTCAGCGCAGCGACCCACGAGAAAGTTTCGGCAAGACGGAGCTCGCGGCGCTGACCAAGGCCGCGGCCGACGCGGAGGCAAGGGCCGGCGCCTGATCGGCTGACTCAGCTCGGCGCCTCGTCGCGCGAGGCGAGCAGCCAGTCGACCACCAGGCGGACCCGGCGCGGCAGGAGCGTGCGCGTCGGGTAGACCAGGTGCAGGTCGAGCGGCTCGACCTCGGCGAAGTCCGGGCGCAGCGTGACGAGCGCCGCGCCGTGGACCGCGGCTGCCTCGACGGGGGCGACGACCAGGCCGACCCCGCGGCGAGCCACCTCCACCGCGGCGCGCGGATCGTTCACCGCGAAGCGCACCGTGGGCGCCACGTCGATGCGGCGCCCGCGCCGATCACGCAGGCGGAAGACCGACGAGGCGCGGAGCACGACCGCCGGAAGTCGCTCCAGCTCCGCGCGGCTCACCGTGCGCCGGGAGCCGAGCTCGCGCTCGACGAAGCTCGGCGCCGCGAAGAGGCCGAAGCGCGCCCGCCACAGCCGGCGCACGATGAAGTCCGCTTGCCGCACCGGCCCGACGCGGATCGACAGGTCGAACGGATCCTGCACCAGGTCGCGCAGCGGGTTGGCCGCCTCCAGCTCCACGATGATCTCCGGGTGGGCGACGACGAAGTCCGCGAGCAGCGTGGCCACGCGCGTGGCACCGGTGTACGCCGGCGCGGTCAGCCGGACGACCCCGCGTGGCGGCCCTTCGCGCTCGGAGGCGTTCTCGAGCGCGCGCCGCAGCTCCTCGATCCGCGAGCCCGCCTCGCGTTGCAGGACCCTGCCCGCCTCGGTGAGCACCACGCTGCGCGAGCTGCGCTGCAGGAGGCGCGCCCCCAGCTGCTCCTCGAGACGAGCCACCGCGCGACTGACGCTGCTGGTGGGCATCCCGGTGAGCCGCGCCGCCCGGGCAAAGCTGGCCTGCTCGGCGACGCGGACGAACACCGCCAGATCGTCGAGCCCGCCGCTCGGGCCCATCATCCCGTTTCCGGGACGCTCCGTGCCGTTCCTGGAGCCTGCGCTCGCCATGTTCGAGAGGTATCAAGAAAGCATGAACGACGAACACTCCCTCCTCATCGCGAACAAGAACCTCGCCCGGCGCTACAACCAGGAGATCCTCCAGGAGGGGAACCCGGCGAGCGCCGACGAGCTCTTCGCCCCCGGCTTCGTCAACCGCACCGCGCCTCCGGGGATGCCCGCCGGTCGCGAGGGGATCCTCCACACCTTCGACAAGATCCTCCGCCCCGCGCTCGCCGGTCTGCGCGTCGAGATCCACGACCAGATCGCCGAGGGGGACAAGGTGACCACGCGCAAGTCGATCCACGGCACGCACACCGGCGAGCTCCTCGGCGTCCCGGCGACGGGGAAGCCGGTCACCATCGACGTCATCGACATCCTCCGCTTCGAAGGCGGTCGCGTCATCGAGCACTGGGGGCAGAACACGCTGCCGCAGGTGCTCGCCGGCCTTCGCGCTTCGTGATCGAGCTTCGTCAGGCGTGGCGCTGCCGGACGGAGGCTCCGTAGCGACCGGGCGTGGTCCCCACGATGCGGCGGAAGTGGCGATTGAGCTGGCTCTGATCGTACAGCCCGACCTGCGGCGCGACGTCGCGCGGTCGGGCGCCGCCGGAGAGCAGCTCCTTGGCGCGCACGATGCGCAGGTGGGTCAGGTACGCGTGCGGAGGCATGCCGATCTGCGCGCGAAAGGCGCGGCACAGATGGAACTTGTCGAGCTCGGCGTGCGCCGCGAGCTCGTCGAGGGACACCGGCTCGGACAACCGAGCGCGGAGGAGATCGAGCGCGCGCTGCACCGGACGTGTCGGCCCCTCGCGCAGCGGCAACGGCGACGCGACGTGGAGCGCGTCCATCGCCTCGGTGGCGGCGACCTCCAGGGTCAGACGGTCCGCGCCGGCGTGCACCGCGTCGAGGAGGCGGACGAAGGCGGTGGTTCGCTCGTCACCGGCAGCGAGCTGCGGACCGATGCGACGGCGACCGATCCGCTCGCCCGTGCCGTGCAGGCAGGAGGAGAACGCGACCACCTCGACGGTGACCGGCCCGTCCATCGCCAGGTCGCGACGGACATCCCCCGGATGGAGCACGTGGAAGACGCCCGGCGCGCTGGTGTACGTGCGGCCACGGGTCCACCACTCGGAGCGACCGCGCACCACGCGGCCGATGCAGAACGCCTCCTTCATCGAGAAGGTCGGCGCATCGCTCGACCAGCGCATCGCGCGCAGCCCGGGGAGAGACGTCGCCAGCGGCTCGATGTGGATCGCCACGAGATCACAGTACGACTGGCGACCGACCCGCGCTTGGGCGTTCTTGGCGGCGGGCGATCTCTCCAAGAATCACCAAGTCAGCGCGCGGCTCGGTCGCTACCTCCTGTCGCATGGAAAATCTCACCGGCAAGGTGGTCATCGTCACGGGCGCGAGCAGTGGAATCGGAGAGGCGACCGCGCTCCTGCTCGCCGGTCGCGGCGCCAAGGTCGTGCTCGGTGCGCGACGCATGGACAAGCTCGAGGCGACGGTCGCACGCATCGTCGCCGGCGGCGGACAGGCGGCGACCCTTGCGCTCGACGTCACCCGTCGCGAGGACCTCACACGCGTCGTCGCCTTCGCTGTCGAGCGCTTCGGCCGCCTCGACGTGCTCGTCAGCAACGCCGGCATCGCCCCCATCTCGCGCTTCGACGACCTGCGGGTCGAGGACTGGGAGGCGATGATCGACGTGAACCTCAAGGGGGTCCTCTACGGCATCGCCGCCGCGCTCCCGGTCTTCCGCCGGCAAGGCGCCGGGCACTTCGTGAACGTGGTGTCGACCTCCGGGCTGAAGATCGTGCCGCTTCAAGGCGTCTACGCGGGCACCAAGAACGCCGTGCGCACCATCTCCGAGGCGCTCCGCCAGGAGGCCGGCGACAAGCTGCGCGTCACCGTCGTCTCACCCGGCTTCGTCCGCACCAACCTCTCGGACTCGATGAGCCACGTCCCCGAGGTGAAGGCGATGATCGACGCCCAGAGCGACAAGATGGCGATCCCACCCGACGCCATCGCGCGCGCCATCGCTTTCGCCGTCGAGCAACCAGCAGAGGTGGATGTGGGCGACATCGTGGTTCGCCCCACCGCGCAGTCCTGATTCGCCGATTTTCGATTTATCTGTGCAAAGCGCGACTTCCTCCGGACCCTGAAGATGGAGCGGGCGTCTTTCTCTCCCGCTCTCATCCCCTCCCAAGGAGCCTTCCCCCATGAAGAAGCTGATGTTCCTCCTGCCCGCCCTCGTCGCTCTCGTCGCCGCCTGTTCCACCTCGGAGCGGCTCGCGTCGAACGACGGCCCGCAGGTCAGCCTCGAGCCGTCCGCGGAGTGCGGCGGTCCCGGCGACTCCTGCCTCACCGGCGGCGCCGGCCCCTGCTGCAACGGGTTCCGCTGCGTCGGTTCCACCTGCGTCAAGTGACCGACCCGGCCTGATCAGGCCGCTCTAACCCTCGAGCACCGCGAGGATCTTCTTCGCGATGCGCTCGAAGTCGTCGGCGTCTCGGTCGTCCATCGCGGCGGCCAGACGCTGGACGAGGTCCTCGCGCGCCTCCTCGACCTTGGCGCGCATGCGCTCGCCCGAGGGGGTGAGCTCGAGGAGATACTCGCGGCGATCCTCGTCGCTGCGCGTGCGGCGGATCCAGCCGCGCTCCACCAGCGGCTCCACGGCTCGGCCGGTGAGCGTCGGCGCCGTGTCGGTCGCGCGGGCGAGATCTGCCTGCGAGATGCGGCTATGGCGCCCGATGTGCCGGAGCAGCTTCGCCTGCGCGCTGCCCACCTCGGTCTCGGCGTAAGCCTGGGCGACCGCCGCCCGCAGCGTCTTGAACACGTGCACGAGGCGGTCGAAGAGCTCGTGAGGATCGCGCTGCTCCACGCCCGCGAAGGTACACCAAAGTCGTGCACGGGTGCATCGATCGGCGCTATCGATGGTGCGTGGCGACGAAGACGAACCCTGGAGAGAAGGTCATCGCCACCAACCGCGCGGCTACCTTCCACTACGCCATCTCCCGGCGCTACGAGGCGGGCATCGTCCTCAAGGGGAGCGAGGTTAAGTCGCTCCGGGAGGGGCGCGTCCAGCTCACCGAGGCGTACGCCGCGGTGGAGCGCGGCGAGATCTGGTTGAAACAGATGCACATTGCATCCTTCTTCGCCGCCCGCGCCTTCCCCCACGTCGAGAAGGGGGCACGCAAGCTGCTGCTCCACGCCCGCGAGATCCGCGAGCTGGCGCGCGCGACCGAGCACACCGGCGCCACCCTCGTCCCGCTGCGGCTCTACTTCAAGGACGGGCGAGTGAAGGTGGAGCTGGGCATCGGCCGCGGCAAGAAGGAGTACGACAAGCGCGCCGCGCTCGCGGCAGCGACGGAGGAGCGGGAAGCGCTCGAGATGATCCGTCTGCACCGCGATCGCAGCGGCTGACGACGCTCGTTCAGCGATGGCCCTTGAGAAGAGCCTTCGCCACCACCGCCTTGTGGACCTCGTCCGGGCCGTCGTAGATGCGCGAACCGCGCTCGTGGCGGTACCACCAGCTGAGGATCAGGTCGTCGGTCATGCCCATGGCGCCGTGGGTCTGGATGGCGCGGTCGATGACGCGCATGAGCACGTCGGCGACGAAGAACTTGATGGACGAGATCTCGATGCGGGAGCCCTGCGCCCCCTTCTTCTCGATCGCCTCGGCGGCGTTGAGGACGAGCAGGCGCGAGGCGTCGATCTCCGCGCGGCTCTCGGCGATCCAGTTCTGCACCGACTGCATGTCGCCGAGCACCTTGTCGTGCCCCAGCTTGCGGGTGCGGGCGCGGTCGATCATGAGCGACAGGGCGCGCTCGCAGATGCCGATCCAGCGCATGCAGTGGTGGATGCGCCCCGGGCCGAGGCGATCCTGCGCGAGCAGGAATCCCTGCCCCTCGCCGCCGAGGAGGTTCTCCTTGGGGACGCGGACGTCGTCGTAATTCACTTCGCAGTGGGTGAAGTAGTCGTGCCCCGGCTCGCCCATCACCGAGATGTTGCGCACGATCTTGAAGCCCTTCGCCGGCAGCGGAACGAAGAGCATGCTGGCGCGCTGGTGCGGCGGCGCGTCGGGGTTGGTGACGCACATGGCGATGGCGAGGCCCGCGCCGTCGGCACCGGTGGAGAACCACTTGGTACCGTTGATGACGTAGTCGTCACCGTCGCGCTTCGCCGTCACCGACATGACCACCGGGTTCGAGCCCGCGTGATCCGGCTCGGTCATGGTGAAGATGCTGCGGATGTCGCCGCGCACGACCGGCTCGAGGAATTTCTTCCGCTGCTCGGGGGTGACGTGCTTGTACATCAGCTCCATGTTGCCGGCGTCGGGCGCCTGCGCGTTGAAGCAGAGCAGGCCCATCGGCGTCTTGCCGATCTCCTCGCTGAGGCGGGCGAACTGGAGAAAATGCATCCCCGCGCCGCCGACGTCCGCGGGCATGTGGGGGGAGAAGAGCCCCATCTTCTTCACCTTGCCGCGGAGCTCCTGCACCTTGGGGAGCAGCTCGGTGAAGGGGCGCGAGAGGAACTGCGGCTCGAGAGGGATGATCTCCTCGGTGACGAACGCGCGGACCTGGTCGACCTTGGCTTGCAGCTCCGGGGAGATATCGAATCCCATTTTTGCACGGCTCCTGATCGTTATTCGGAAAACTGCGTGAAGGGGTCGGCACCGGTGGCCCCGCCGTCGACCACGAGGGTCTGGCCGGTCATGAAGGCAGCGGCGTCGCTGGCGAGGAAGCAGACGGCGCCGGCGATGTCGTCCGGCTCGCCGATGCGGCGGAGCGGGCTCGCTCGTTCCATCGACTTGAGCATGTCCGGGTTCTCCCAGAGCACGCGGGCCATGTCGGTCTTGATGAGACCGGGGGCGATGGTGTTGGCGCGCACGCCCTTGTGGCCCCACTCGACCGCGAGGTTGCGCCCGAGCGCCGCGTCCGCCGCCTTGGTGATCCCGTAGACGCCGATGGCGCTCTGCCCGACGAGCCCGGCGATGCTGGAGATCAAGATGATCGAGCCGCCCCGCGGCATCCGGGGCGCCACCATGTTGCACAGCCAGAACGTGCTCATCACGTTGGTGTTCATCATCTTGGTGAAGTCGGCGTCGGTCGCCTCGTGCATCGGGCCGGCGTAGGTGCTGACGGCGGCGTTGCAGACCAGGATGTCGATCTTGCCCCACTTCGCCAGGGTGCCGTCGACGAGCGCCTGCAGCTGCTCCTTGTGGCCGACGTGGCAAGGGATGACCATCGCCTCGCCCCCTTCGGCGCGGATGCCGGCGGCGACCGGCTCACACGCGTCCGCCTTGCGGCTGGAGACGACCACCCTGGCACCCAGGCGGGCCATCTGCTCGGCCGAAGCACGCCCGATCCCGCGGCTGGAGCCGGTGACGATCGCGACCTTGTCCTTGAGAGTGAACATTGGAAAATACCTGACTGTGCTCAGGTTCTAAGGGTCAGGCCGCCATCGATCAAGAGGCCGGTGCCGGTGATGAAGCTGGCGTCGTCGGACGCGAGGAAGAGCATCCCGTGGGCGATCTCGATCGGCTCGGCGATGCGTCGCAGCGGCGACTTCTTCTCCCAGATGGCACGGACCTTCGGATCCTCGAAGCTCTCGCGCGTCATGCCGGTGGCGATGGCGCCGGGCATGACGAAGTTGACCGTGATCCCCAGCGGACCGAACTCGAGCGCGAGACCGCGCGTCATCCCGGCGATGGCGTGCTTCGAGGCGGTGTAGGCGACGAGCCCCTTGTCGGTGCGCTCGCTCATCACCGATCCGGTGTTGATGATGCGCCCCGCCTTCGACTCCTTGAGCATCGGGAGACAGGCGCGCACCAGCTGGAACGGCGCGCGCGAGTTCACCGCGAACATGCGGTCCCACAGCTCGTCGGTGGTGTCGTCGAACTTCGCCCAGGTGCCGAGCCCGGCGTTGTTGACGAGGATGTCCAGGCCACCGAGCGCGGCCTTCGCCTTGGCGGCGATCTCCTCCGGCGCGCCCGGCGCGGTGATGTCGATCTGCGTGACGCCTTCTCCGGCGGCACGATCCACGGCGAAGACCTGCGCGCCTTCTTCACGAAAGCGATGCACCGCGGCCTCGCCGATTCCCGAGGCCGCGCCGGTGATGAGGGCGCGCTTTCCTGCGAGTCGGTTCATGAGATGTCTCCTCCGGCGGACAGGTGCCTAGTGCACCGCCGCGTACATGATCTTTTCTTCCGTCGCGTTCTCGAGCGTGAACTCCTCGACCACGCGCCCCGCCCGCGTGACCAGGATGCGGTCCGAGATCGCCAGCACCTCGGGGAGGTACGAGGAGATCACGATGACCGCGATGTCCTCTTCCGCCAGCGAGCGGATGAACTCGTGGATCTCCTGGATGGAGCCGACGTCCACGCCGCGGGTCGGCTCGTCGAAGATGACGACCTTGGGCTTTTGCACCAGCGACTTGGCGATGACCACCTTCTGCTGGTTGCCGCCGGAGAGCTCGTTGATGCGCGGATCCTTGCTGACCGAGCGGATGGACAGGCGGTCCTTCCACTTGTCGGCGATCTTCCGCTGCTGCCCCTTGGACACGAAGAGCCCGCGCCCGTCCTTGCTGGCGAGCCAGGACAGGTAAATGTTCTCGCCGACGCTCATCGTCTCGTAGAAGCCATTCAGCTTCCGGTCCTCGGTCACGTAGACGATGCCGTCGTCCACCGCCTGCCGCGGCACGCGGTAACGGACGGCCCTTCCGTCGAGGTAGACCATCCCGCCGTGCATCAGGTTTCGCTTGGTCGCGCCGGCGATGACCTTCGCCGTCTCCGTGCGCCCCGAGCCGACCAGGCCGCTCATCCCGGTCACCTCGCCGGCGTAGACCGAGAACGACATGTTCTTCACCATGGTGCCCTGGCTGAGGTTCTCGACCACGAGCACCTTGCGCTTCTCGCCCACCGGCTTGCGCGGCTTGCGCTCGACGGCGGTGACGGCGCGCCCGACCATGCTCTGCACGAGCTTGGCGCGGGTGAACTCCTTGGCCGGGGCGGTGATGACGTTCTTGCCGTCGCGCAGGACGGTGATGCGATCGCTCGTCTCGAGCGCCTCCTCGAGCGCGTGGGAGATGAAGATGATCGCCGTGCCGCGCGCCTTGAGGTTGGCCACCAGGTCGAAGAAGTGCTGCTTCTCCTCCGGCGTCAGCGTGGCGGTGGGCTCGTCGAAGATGATGACCTTCGCCTCGTGGAAGACGGCGCGGGCGATCTCCACCATCTGCTTCTGCGCGGCGCCGAGCGAGGAGACGAGCGCCGTCGGGTCGACGTGGAAGTTGAGCGAGGAGAGCAGCTGCTGCCCCCAGATGTACAGCCCGCGAAGGCGGTTGAGCGCCTTCTCCTTCCCCAGCTGGATGTTCTGCGCGACGGTCATCGTCGGCACCAGGCTGGTCTCCTGGTAGACCATGACCACGCCGGCATCGAGCGCGTCCTTGGGCGTCTCGAACTTCATCAACTTGCCGTCGATGGTGATCGTCCCTCCGCTGAGGACCACCGCGCCGGCGAGCGCCTTGCACAGGGTCGACTTGCCGGCTCCGTTCTCGCCGACGAGCGAGTGCACCTCGCCGAGGTCGACGTCGAAGTCGACCTTGTCGATGGCGAGCTGCCCGGCGTACGCCTTGCTGGCGCCACGGATCTCCACGAAGCTCACGACTGCACCTCCAGCACGCGACCGTGCCCCTTGGACGCCACGCACAGCTTGCCGCCGTGCTCGGCGATGCCGGTCACCCCGTGCACATGACCGCCGACGCGGCTGTGCAGGCTCTCGGCGGCGTCGAGCTGATCGTTGAGACGCACCACCAGTCCGTACGAGCGCGGCGGCGACCACGCCTTGCGGATACCGAGCTGGCGGATGCTGCCGCTCTGCGCCGGCTCGAGGAAGTAGTCGTGCGAGACGAGCGTCGGGCAGACCCACCAGCGCGGATCGACCTGCGCGATCATCGCCTCGCGGTACTCGGTCTCCTTGAGGACGAAGTCCACCAGCTGGGTGCGCATGGCGAAGAACGCCAGCCAGAAGCCACCCTTG
The DNA here is from genome assembly GCA_026225435.1 of Labilithrix luteola. Classification (GTDB taxonomy): domain Bacteria; phylum Myxococcota_A; class Polyangia; order Polyangiales; family Polyangiaceae; genus JAMFST01. The sequence goes on along the minus strand of JAMFST010001399.1, from coordinate 9,752 downwards.
CTCGCGAGGTGCACGCGCGCCGGGTAGCCGGGGAAGTTCTTCACGACCATCTTCCGGTCGCCGCCGCTGGTGTCCATCGACCAGAGGCGATGGGCCCAGGACTCGGTGAAGACGACCCGGTCCTTCCACACCACGACGCCGTAGGGGAACTGCAGCCCGCTCGCGAGCGCCGTGCCGGTCGTCCCGCTGGCCGAGGAGAGCGAGAAGCGGAGCACGCGACCTGTCGCCCCCTTGCGCATCAGGTCCCAGTTCCACCGGCTGGCAGACTCGGTGAGCGAGCCCTCGCAGACGTAGAGCGTGTCGTCGTCGCCGAAGCACACGGCCGTCGGGTGGCGCAGCGGCTCGCCGTCGGTGGCGGACAGGACGAGGCCGTCGTGCTTGCCGCCGACGATCTGGATCCCCTTCCCTTCGACACAGACCGCGAGCTGGTCGCCGCGGCTGGCGAGGCCGCCGGTGGGCCCGGACAGCTCGTGCTCGCCCACCTTGGTGCCGCTCGACACGAGCAGCTGCCCGCCGTGCGAGACGAGATCGTCGGGCTCCTCGAGCTGCGCGGTCTCCGTCCCTTCCTCGAGGCGGCTGTTGGGCTGCCACGGGCCGTCGAGCGAGGGGATGGCGTGACGCTCGCGGTTCGGGCGGAAGATCTCGCGGGCGACGTCGACGATGAAGCTCACTTCTTCCCCCAGTACGACTCGACGCCGTTCCAGCTGGGGTCGGAGCCCTCGAGCGGGATGCGACCGATGCGGTTGTTGTACAGACCGCCGATGTACAGATGTCCGCGGTCCTCGCGCATCGAGGTGATGGTCGGGTGCGAGGTGCCGCCCGAGTCCCACAGCGACTCGGAGACGTTGCCGGCGTCGTCGAACTTGCAGACGCAGCCGTTGTTGATGTTGGGGAACAGCCACTCGTCGGGGGCGATCTCCTTCACCATGCGGGTGCGGAAATCGGGGAAGCGCATGGCCAGGTCGAGCGACGGCGTGCGCATGCCCACGAGCGCCAGCCAGTACTTCCCGTCCGACGATCGGTTGATGTTGTCGGGGAAGCCGGGGAGGTTGTCGATGATGACCTCCGTCGTCCCCGCCTTGGGCCCCTCGACCCAGTGGCGGCTGATCGAGTGCTTCCACGTCTCGGCGAAGAGGAACGACTTGCCGTCGTGCGACATGCAGATCCCGTTGGGGAAGAGCACGTTCTTGATGATCGTCCGCGTCTTGCCGTTGCGCGGGTCGTACTCGATGATGCGGCCGTTGCCGCGCCCCTCGAGCGCGTCGGTGGCCCAGCTGTGGATCTCGTAGCGGATGGTCGCTTCGCTGAAGTAGACGCGCCCGTCCGGCCCGATGTCGAGATCGTCGGCGAGGCGCAGGCGCGAGTCGTCGTTGATCTTGTTCCAGGAGCGGTTGGTCTCGTCGCTCAGCTTGAAGACCGAGCCGTCCTCGCGGATGCCGTACAGCCCCATGCCGGCGAGACAGACGATGAGGTTGTCGTCCTTGTCGAAGGCCATGCCCAGGGGGCGGCCGCCGGGCTTGGAAAAGACCTCGCGGTTCTCGAAGTTGGGCCCGGAGAAGCGCAGGATCCAGCCCTGGCGAACGCCGGCGTACAGGCGACCCTGGCGGTCGATGATGCAGTCCTCGGGCCCGTCGACCATGTCGAGGCCGATGGCCTGCGACTTGGCGAGGCGCTGGTTCGGCTTGAAGGGCCCCTCGTCGGTCGACTGCCCGGGGGGCAGCGCGAGGTAGGTCGGCACGACGTACAGCTTGGCGATCGCCTTGTGGCGGTGCTTGGCCCAGTGCACGTCGATGGCGACGGCGAGGAGCAGCGTCGCCCCGAGGACGACCGAGCTCATTCCGCCGACGACGCCGAGACGGACGACGCCGTTGGTGAGCACGAGGACGGTGGTGGCGCCGATGAGGGCACGACCGACGCTCCCCTTGCCGCCGCCGAGGCTGACGCCGCCGAGGACGACGGCGGTGATGGCCACGATCTCGCTGTTGAGCCCCGTGTCCGAGCCGGCGCTGGCGAGACGGGCGGCGTAGAAGAGGCCGCCGATGGCGCAGAGGACGCCGGAGCCGACGTAGGTCCAGAAGAGCGTCCACTCGATGCCGATGCCGGCGTGACGCGCGGCGCGGCGACCGGCGCCGATGGCCGTGAGGTGCCAGCCGGGGCGCGAGCGACTGAGGAAGATGTGGCCGACGATGGCCACGATCACCAGCGCGATGATGTTCGAGGGAATTCCGAGGAGCGAGCCCGAGCCGAGCCACTCCCAGGTGGAGTTCTCCGGCGTGCCGCTCATCAGCTCCTGGCTGTACTTCTGCCCGAGGATGTCGAACACCGCGCGGAAGATGATCATCGTCACCAGGGTGGTGAGGAAGGCGCGGGTGCGGAGGAAGCCGATGAGGATCCCGTTCACCGCCGCCAGCGCACCGCCGGCGATCAACGTGATGGGGATGACGGCGACCAGCGGCAGCTTGAAGTGAACGAAGCAGACCAGCGCGACCAGGTCACACAGCGCGAAGATCGCGCCGATGGACAGGTCGATTCCGCCGCCGATGACCACCAGGGTCAGGGCGAAGACGAGGAACCCGAACTCGCCGAATTCCCGCCCCGTGTTGATGAGATTGTCGACGTCCGTGTAGCCCGAGATGAGCTGGGTGAAGGTGGTGACGACCACCACCATCACCACGAACGGCACCAGGGCGTCCATCCAGCGCTTCTGCAGAAGCTCCGCGACCACCTGGGCGAGTGAGAAGCGATATCGGGCCCTGAGGTAGGCCTGCCGGAAGGACGTCGTCGCGCTCATTTTTTGATCGTCACGTCAAAGCACTGGCTGTCCTTCACGGTGTCCTTCGTGAAGACCTCGATGGGCGAGTAGAGCGCGGTGTGGCCCGAGCCCGGCGTCTTGCCCTGCTCGAGGAGCAGCTTGGCGGTGTCGATGATGTCGCGCCCCTGCTGCTTGGCGTCGTAGCTGTAATAGGTGGTGAAGGCGCCGGACTTCACGCCGTCGCAGGCGGCGCGCGCGCCGTCGCCGCTGGCCGAGACGCTGATCTTGCCGGTGAGGCCGGCGCTCTTGACCGCCTCGGACGCGCCGAGAGTCATGACGTCCCAGAAGCCGTAGATGCCGCAGAGGTCGGGGTTCTGCTGGAGGACGGTGGCGGTGATGTCGTGCGCCTTGGTCGCGTCCCAGTTGGCCGCCTGATCGCTGACGATCTTGATCGCCGGATCCTTGTCGAAGATGGGCTTGGCCCCCTTCATCTGATCGAGCGAGGTGGCCGAGGTGAGCTCCCCCTGGATGATCTGGATCTTGCCGGACTTGCCGCTCCCGGTGCCGCACTGCTTGACCAGGTCGCCGGCCATCTGCTCGCCGAGCTTGATCCAGTCCGCGCCGATGTACGCGTCGGTCTTGTAGTTGGAGACCATGTTGACCTGGATGACGTAGATCCCGGCCTTCTCCGCCTGCTCCAGCTGCTTGGCGAGGAGCTGCACGTTCGGGTTGTGGACCACGAGGACGTTCGGCTTCTCGCCGATGAGGGCGGCGAGCGCCTGGGTCTCGGCCTGGGTCGACCAGTTGGGATCCTTGACCGACGACTTCATGCCGGAGAAGTCCGCGCCAGCCTGGATCTCGTGCCACCAGGCTTCCATGAGCGTGACGCCCATGGCCACCGGCAGGTACGCGATGGTCTTGCCTTTCAGCTCGGTGTCCGTCTTGTTGACGAGGTCGACGGTGCTGTTGCCGCCGGTCATCGCCTCGGCGGGCTTGTCGCCGCTGTTCGGGTTCGCGGCAGCGTTGCCCGAGGTGGTCGACGTCGACGAGGTGCCGCTGTCCGACTTGTTACAACCGGCGGTCGCCGCCAGGGTGCCAGCGAGCAGCGCGATCATTCCAACATGAGACTTCATCATGACGACTTGCCTTTCCGAGCCGCACGCTCGCGAGTTTTCCATCCCCACCTTTGCCGTGGACTTCATTCAGATGTCTCCCTGGCGCGCGGTTTCCTCGTCGCGCGGGTGAAGGCGGTTGTCGACGATGATGGCGCCGAGCAACACGATGCTCTTCACGATGTTCTGCACGTTGTTGTCGAAGTTCATGATGACCATGCCGTTGAGCAGCACACCGATGAGCAGGGTGCCGACGACCACGCTGGTGATGCTGCCGCGGCCACCGAGCAGGCTGACGCCGCCGAGGACGACCACCAGGATCACGTCGAAGATCATCGTCGAGGTGAAGATCTGGGCATTCACGCTGGCCACCTCGGCGGCGAGGACGAGGCCGGCGAGAATGGCCACGAGCGACGAGAGCACGTAGGTCATCACCGTGAGCGGACGCACGGCGATACCGGACAGGCGCGCCGCTTCGTAGTTGTCGCCCATGGCGTAGAGGAAGCGACCGCGCTGCGTGCGCGAGAGAAACAGGTGCGCGGCGACGGCCACGCCGATGAAGATCCACACCGGAATGGGCACTCCGAGGAAGTTCGCTTGCCCGATGGCGAGGAATCCCTCGTGCCCCGGATTCACGTAGACGAACGATCGTTCCAGCAGGAGCGAGCGTCCGAGACCGTAAACGAGCATTCCCGAGGCGAGAGTGGAGAAGAGCGCGGGGAGCTCGACGAAGGCGACGAGCAACCCATTGGCAAGCCCGACGGCGAGCGCGATGCCGACGGCGGAGAGCACCGCCGTCGACGTGGGCACGCCCTGCCCGAGCCGCTGCAGGACCCAGGCGGGGAGCACGGCGACGATGGCGACCTGCGACAGGTCGAGGCCGCGACCGATGACGACGACGGCCATGCCCACGGCGAGCACGCCGAGCACGGAAACACTGCGAACGAGCGAGAGGAGGTTGCCGGTGGAGGCAAAGCCCCGCAAGGCGATCGAGAGGACGATGAAGAGGACCACCGTCATCCCGAGGACGATGACCTCTTGCGTCACATGACGCCGCGTCAGCCGTCGAGGAGCTGTGGCAACCGGCTCGGCAGAGAGCTGTGAGGCTTGCATCGCCGCGGATGGTGCCGCGTCGCCTGCGACAAAGCTACCGAGGAGTAATGTCCCTCGATTGACGCAATGCAGTGCTGCGTCGCAGCAACTTCCAACTAATGAGCATAAGTTGGGAAAAGAGGCTTCAGAGCCCTTCGAGCAACCGCGTCACGAGCTCCTCCACGACCAGCTCGCGGGAGAACTTTCCCCCCGGCCGGAACCAGCGCGCGCACGAATTGACGGCGCCGGCGAGGAAGAGAGCGGCCAGCTTGGCGTTCTTCGCGACGATCGATCCGTCGGCGATGCCGCGCTCGATGGCGGCGCGGAAGCGGCGGTCGATCTTGCGCTTCTCGCCCACGATCTTGTCGCGCCAGCGCGGCGTGAGCTCGCGGTCGTCGACGATGGCGAGGCACATGCCAAAGTCGGTCAGCATCACCTCGGCGTAGGCGCCGAGGAAGAAGCGGAGCTGCTCGCGCCCGTTGCGCGCGGTCGGCTCGGTGTCCGCCGTGCGAGCGTTCACCGCCTCGACGGCGCGGCTGAAGCAGGCATAGAGGATGGCCTCCTTGCTGCGAAAGTAATTGTAGATAGCCGGTTTGGTGATCGACAGGCGCTGCGCCACCTCGTCGAGAGTCGCGCGGTGATATCCGACTTCGAGAAAGAGCTGCACCGCGGTGCCGAGCACCGCGTCGACCTTCAGGTGCCGGTCACGGCGGCGCGTCTGGAAGGCGTGCCGGTGCAGGGAGCTCGCGGGCGGCACGGTTCATTTCTTACCGAAAGGTAAGTTCTTTCGCAATCAGCGAAGGCGCAGCGGGTTGAAACCACGAGGGGCCCTCCTGGCGCGGTCAACGCGAGGGGTCCGGCCGGGCGCAACGCGCCACGATCCGTCGACCGCAGCAGCCACAGGGGCGCGCCTCCACGCACGTCCCCTCGGGCCAGCCGGAGATGATGCGCTCGACCTCGCTCGGCTCGATGCGCTCGAGCATCACCAGCGCGCTCCACGCGAGCGGCTCGAAGATCGCCCCGCAGGCGCTGCATTTGACCCGGCCAAGGTCGCGACCGGTCATGTCAGAGTTATATCTTCCGATATATCGGAACGCAACCTCTCGCGTTCGCTTTCCCGGCAAACTCCCGGCAAGACGCGGCTATTCCGCCGGTTCGTGCTCGATGGCCGCCTGCTGGACCTCGTCGAGGACGAAGTGCACCCCGCGCCCGCGCCGGCGCACCCTCAGGTTGCGGTGGGTGACGAGGTAGCGAAGCGCGACGAGGGCGGCGGCGACCCCCGCGGCGGCGGCCACGGCGAGCGCCCAGCGCGGACCGAAGCGATCGGCGACCCAGCCGACCAGGGGCGCGCCGAGCGGTGTGCTCCCGAGCGCGATGGCGAGGAAGATGGCCACGACCCGGCCGCGCATCGAGGGGGCGCTGGACATCTGCAAGATCGCGTTGGTCGAGGTGGTGAAGGTCTGCACCGCGACACCGATCAGGATGAGTGTCACGGCGAAGCTGAGGTACGTCGGCATCATCGCCGCGAGCGCGCAGCCGATGCCGAACACGGCCGCCGCCTGCAGGAGCAGCCCGATGGTCGGCTCGCGCCGGCGCGCGACGAGGAGCGCGGCGGTGACCGATCCGATGGCCATGATCGACGTGAGCAGCCCGAACCCATCGGCCCCCGCGTGGAAGACCTTCACCGCCATCGTCGAGATGAAGATGGGGAAGTTGAGCCCGAAGGTGCCGATGAAGAGGATCATGAGGAGCGGCGTGCGCAGGTCGGGCCGCCTGGCCACGTAGCGCACCCCCTCGAGCATTCCGCCGCTCGCGCGCGAGGCGCGGTTCTGGGGAATCAGCTCGCTCTTGCGCAAGAAGAGGAGCGAGAGGATCACCGCGACGAAGGAGATCCCGTTGATGAGGAAGGCCCAGCCGGTCCCCACGTGCTGGATGAGGAGCCCGGCGACGGCCGGCCCGACCATGCGCGCCGAGTTGAACGACGTCGAGTTGAGGCCCACGGCGTTCGACAGGTTCTCCTTGCCGACCAGGGTGCCGACGAAGGTCTGCCGCGCGGGTGCGTCGAAGGCGGCCGCGCTCCCCAGGAGGAAGGCAAAAATGTACACGTGCCACAGCTGCACGTGGTGGGTGATGGTGAGCACCCCGAGGGCGAAGGCGAGCGCGCCCATCACCCCCTGGGTGATGAAGAGCAGCTTGCGCTGGTCGAAGTGATCGGCGCAGTAGCCGGTCAGCGGCAGGAGGAGCAGCTGCGGGCCGAACTGGCAGGCCATCACCGTGCCGACGGCGGTGGCGTTCTGGTGGGTGAGCTCGGAGAGGACCAGCCAGTCCTGCGCCGTCCGCTGCATCCAGGTGCCGATGTTGGAGACGACCGCGCCCAGCGCCCAGACGCGAAAATTGTACACCCGCAGGGAGCGGAACGTCCCGCCGTCGGCTTTGCTTGGTTCTGGCAGCGGGCTGCTCACTGGGGCACTTTCACTTGAGCAGCGCGAGGATCTCGTCGACCGCCCCCAGCTCGCCCAGCTTGGGGAAGGTCTTGCGGAGGACGAAGTCGTGCGCCTCGGGGTCGATGTCGGTGATGGCGTCGGTGGCGAAGGTCAGATTGTACGCCCGCTCCTGCGCCGCGCGCGCCGTCGCCTCGACGCCGCTGCTGGTGGAGACGCCGGTGAGCACGATGTTGGTGACGTGCCGCCGGCGCAGCTGCAGGTCGAGCTCGGTCCCGTAGAAGGCGTTCGGCTGGCGCTTCACGACCAGGAGATCGGTGGCCTGTCCGGCCAGCTCCGGGACGAGCTCGGCGAAGTCCGGCGCGAACGCACGGACCCGCGCGGGCGCCTCGGTGCGCGTCTGCAGCCGGTCGCCTCCGTCAGCCGAAGGGCTCACCGTGACGAGCACGACGGGGAGCTGCGCGCGACGGAAGGCACCGGCGAGCTTCACCGTGGCGGCGATGACGCCGGCCATCGGATGAACCGTCGGGAAGGCGGCGATTCCCTTCTGCAGGTCGATGACGACGAGGGCGGTACGCGGATCGAGCGCGGTGACGGGCATGATCAGGTCCCCTTCTCGAGCGGGTCGTTCCCGCCGTGAAACCGACCGAAGTGGCGGGCAGCGAAGAGCGAGATGACGAAGGCGCCGGCCAGCAGCGGCGCGACGCACGCGAGGTTGTGCAGGTCGAAGGTGCCGACCTGGAAGACGAGCAGGTAGCCGACGACGAGGTTGAAGGCGCCCCACCCGATGTTCACCGTGGAGGACGACAGCCCCTCCCCCGACGGCTTGGCGAACGGGCTCTGGAACGGCCGCCCCATGGTGGCGCTCACCCAGTGCGGGATCGCGTTGGCGAGGAAGATCCCGCCGAAGAAGTAGGAGACGTAGTGGTTCCAGGACATTTCGATATACCCGTATACGACTATGCTGCACGGGTGCACGATCGTCAAGGAGCCGCGGCGCGAACCGCGATTTCTGCGGGCTAGAACCCGATCTTGCGCATCACGAAGCGGGGGAGCCAGCGGATGACGAGCATCACCAGCGCCCACATGCCCGGCGTGTAGAGGACGGTCTTGCCGGCATCCATCGCCGCGACCACCTCGCGCGCCACCTGGTCCGGCTCGCCGGCGAACGGCGGCGGCTTCACGCCCGCGGTCATCCCCGTCTTCACGAAGCCCGGCTTCACCGTCAGCACCCGCAGCCCTTCGGCGTGGAACTTGTGGTCCATCGCCTCGAGGTAGCGGGTGATGCCCGCCTTGCTCGATCCGTAGATGGCGACCGGCTTGCGCCCGCGCTCTCCCGCGACGGAGCTGAAGACGACGAGCTTGCCGCCCCCCTTGGCGAGGAGCCGCTTGCGCGCGTGCTCGCAGAACACCACCGTGTTGGCGTAGTTCACCGTCACGAGACGTCGCGTCAGCTCGATGTCCGCTTCGAGCTGGTCCTGCGTGGCGAAGAGCGCCGCGGTGACGATGACCGCGTCGAGACCGCCGAGCGCCGCCTCCGCTGCGTCGAGCGCGGGGGCGAACGTGTCCGGCTTCTCCAGATCGCACAGCGCGGTCCCGGTCGCCTCGTGCTTCGGGCTGCGCGCGGTGAGGTCCGCCGCGCTGGCGTCGAGATCCGTCTGCGGGATCCCGAGGAGGAACGTCGAGTCGCCGCGCTCGGCGAGGATGCGCGCGATCGACCGGCCCATGCCGGAGGTGCCACCGAGGAGGACGACCTTCACGACTTGCCTCCGCCTGTCTTGTCACCGAAGAGCCGTACCGACTGCGCGCTACGCAGCTTGTGCTGCGGGTCCCATTTCTCGCGCACGGTGAGGAACGCGTCGAGTCGCTTCTCCATTCTTCGGTAGTGCTCCGGCCGGGTGAAGGTGTCCTTCGTCAGGTAGATGCGGCCGCCCGCATCGATGACGAACTCGTTCAGCTGATCGACGATCCCCTGGATCTCGGGGGTGATGGCCATGTCGATGGCGATCGAGGTCCCCTCGAGCGGGAAGGAGAGCAGCCCTTTTCCTTCCGGCCCGCAGTCCTTGATGACGCACACCGGCGACGCGGTGCCGATGGCGGTCACCAGCTTCATGAACTCGCGCACCGCGGCGGCGCCCGCCCGGCGCGGCAGCACGCACTGATGCTGCGTGAAGCCGCGGCTGCCGAAGACGCGATTCCACTCGAGGACCGCGTCGAGCGGATAGAAGAAGCTCGACGGCGGCTGGATGGCGCGGGTGCGACCCCGCGGGAAGCTCCAGTAGATGAAGCTGTTGAAGATGCGGCCGGTCAGGTTGTTGACGGCCCAGTTGGGCAGATCGAACGGCAGCCGCTGCT
>JAMFST010001398.1 GCA_026225435.1 Labilithrix luteola | reverse complement strand
GCCACGCTCACCCCGGGCTCCACCAGCGGCGTCACCGCCACCACCTCGGCGAGCACGCAGCTCTCCACCACGTCCGCGAGCTCGCAGCTGACGTCGCAGAGCTCGAGCTCCGTCAGCGCCTCGACGACCAGCTCCGCGCTGACGACCACCGGATCGGCCAACGCGTCCACCTCGCTCTCGTCCGGCTCGACGACCGCCGGCGGCGGCACGACGTCGACCGGTGCCGCCACGGGCGGGAGCACCGTCAGCGGCACCACCGCGAGCGGCGGCAGTGGCGCGAGCGCCAGGACCCCGGCGAGCTTGCCCGTCCCGCTCTCCGCGTTCACCCGCGCCGTCTCGAAGCTGACGCCGCTCACCGTGAACCACCAGGCGCAGTTCCCGGTCGTCACCGTCTCCTTCAACCTCGCCCCCGGCGTGCATCTCAGCCAGGCCGTCGACGCCATTCACGACGTGGAGCACGGGCTCCACATGCCGGTGAACCTGCTGGCCGCCTTCCAGGGGACCGCCGCCTCCTACGAGAGCTCGCTCTCCAACGAGGGCTTCCTCGTCCTCGCCGCGCTCGTCACCGTCTACATCGTGCTCGGCGTCCTCTACGAGAGCTTCATCCATCCGCTGACGATCCTCTCCACCCTCCCCTCCGCCGGCGTCGGCGCGCTCTTCGCGCTCCTGGTCTGCGGGCAGGACCTGGGCATCGTCGGCATCATCGGCATCGTTCTGCTAATCGGCATCGTGAAGAAGAACGGCATCATGATGGTCGACTTCGACCTGCAGGCGGAGCGCGAGGAGGGGAAGAGCCCGGAGGAGGCGATCCACTCCGCGAGCCTCCTGCGCTTGCGACCGATCCTCATGACGACCATGGCGGCGCTCTTCGGCGGCTTGCCCTTGGCGCTCGGCCAGGGGATCGGCTCCGAGCTGCGCCGTCCGCTCGGCATCGCCATGGTCGGCGGCCTGCTGGTGAGCCAGGTGCTGACGCTGTACACCACGCCGGTCATCTACCTGTGGTTCGAGAAGCTGAGCGCCCGCTTCGCGCGGCCGCATCACCGCGATGATCACGAGGACCACGAGGTGGAGGCATGAACCTCTCGGCCCCGGCCATCCGGCGCCCCATCGCGACCATCCTGCTCACCGCAGCCGTCGCCATCGCCGGGATCATCGCGTTCCAGGTGCTGCCGGTCTCGCCGCTGCCGCAGATCGACTCGCCGACCATCTCCATCAACGCGTCGCTCCCGGGCGCCAGCCCCGACGTCATGGCGGCGGCGGTGGCGACACCGCTCGAGCGCCAGCTCGGTCACATCGCCGGCGTGACGGAGATGACCTCGCAGAGCTCGACGGGCTCGGCGAGCATCTCGCTGCAGTTCGACCTCACCCGCAACATCAACGCCGCCGCGCGCGACGTGCAGGCGGCCATCAGCGCGGCGCGCACCTACCTGCCGACCAACCTTCCGTCGAACCCGACCTACCGCAAGGTCAACTCGGCCGACACGCCCATCGCCATCCTCGGGCTCACCTCCGACACGGCGCCGAAGGGGGCGCTCTACGACTCGGCGTCGACCATCCTGGTGCAGAAGCTGTCGCAGATCCAGGGCGTGGGCCAGGTGACGGTGGGTGGCTCGTCGCTCCCGTCGGTGCGCGTGGAGATCAACCCGCTCCAGCTCGAGCACTACGGCCTGAAGCTCACCCAGGTGGCGACGTTCCTCAAGAGCCAGAACGCGCACACGCCCACCGGGAGCATCGCCGACGGGGCGACCACCAGCTACATCACGGTCAACGACCAGCTGTCGAAGGCCAGCGACTACAAGGAGCTGATCGTCAGCAGCAGCAAGGACGCGGTGGTGCGGCTGCAGGACATCGCCGACGTCATCGACGCCACCGAGAACGTCCGCTCCGGCGGCTTCGTGAACGGCCAGCCCTCGGTCATGGTCATCGTCTTCAAGCAGCCCGGCTCGAACATCATCGAGACGGTCGACCGCATCAAGGCGCAGCTCCCGGCCATGCAGGCGGCCATCCCCGCCGCGCACAAGATCACCCTCGTCCTCGACCAGACCACCACCATCCGCGCCTCGCTCCACGACGTCGAGCGCACGTTGATCATCTCCATCGTCCTGGTCATCGGGGTGGTCTTCGTCTTCCTGCGCGACTGGCGGGCGACGATCATCCCCGGCATCGCCGTCCCCGTGTCGCTCACCGGCACCTTCGCCGCCATGTACCTGTGCGGCTTCTCCCTCGACAACCTGTCGCTGATGGCGCTGACCATCTCCACCGGCTTCGTCGTCGACGACGCGATCGTCGTGATCGAAAATATTACGCGCCATCTCGAAGAGGGCCTCAGCCCGTTCGACGCGGCGATGCTCGGCTCGAAAGAAATTGGCTTTACCGTGCTGTCGATGTCGACGTCGCTGGTCGCGGTGTTCATTCCGATCCTGCTGATGGGTGGCATTGTGGGGCGGCTGTTCCGCGAGTTCGCGGTCACGCTTTCGGTGGCAATCGGGG
>JAMFST010001397.1 GCA_026225435.1 Labilithrix luteola | reverse complement strand
GGCCTACCTGGAGATGCGTCGCCTGGAAAAGCGTGGTGGTCCGGCGCTGGCCACCTGGCGTTCGCTCGCCGGCTCGCTCGGTCGCATGTCGGTCGGCGAGCTCCGCGCCAAGGTGACCGAGCTCGCTCGCGAGTACGCCTGGGACATCGCCGGCAACTTCGACCCGCGCGTGTACAAGGCGGTCACTAAGCTGGCCGCGCCGCTCCTCGGCGGCTTCCTCTCGCCGCGCGCCACCTTGCGCAACATCCGCCAGGGGCTCGATCGCAACCTCACCGACATCTTCGATCTGAACGCGCTCGACGGCCGCATGATCGTCCAGGGGCCGCGCGAGACGATCCGCAAGCTCGGCGCGCTCGGCACGGTGGTCTTCGTCCCCACGCACCTGTCGAACCTCGACTCGGTCGTCTTCGGCTTCGCCCTCGAGCGCGCCGGCCTCTTCCCCGCGACCTACGGCGCCGGCAAGAACCTCTTCACCAACCCGGTGCTGAGCTACTTCATGCACAACCTCGGCGCCTACCGCGTCGACCGCCGCCTGCGCCACAGCCTGTACAAGGACGTCCTCAAGGCCTACTCCGGCGTCCTCATCGAGCACGGCTTCCACAGCTTGTTCTTTCCCGGCGGCACCCGCTCGCGCAGCGGCGGCGTCGAGCGGCGGCTGAAGCTCGGTCTCGCCGGCACCGGCCTCGAGGCGTTCTCCCGCACCGCCGAGCGCGGGCGGGTGCAGAAGGTGTTCTTCGTCCCCGCGACGATCAACTACCTGCTCACCCTCGAGGCCGAGACGCTCATCGACGACTTCCTCTCGGAGGAAGGGAAGGCTCGCTACATCATCGAGGACGACGAATCGACGCGCGTGGGCCGGGTCGCCTCCTTCATGCAGAAGCTGCTCGGCCTCGACGGCAGCTGCGTCATCCGCCTGTCACAACCGCTCGACTGCTTCGGCAACGCGGTCGACGAGGAGGGGCGCTCCTACGACGCCCGCGGGCGTGTCGTCGACCCGCTCACCTACGTCATGGCAGCCATGGACGGCGAGGATCGCCCGCGTCGTGATTTCGCCCGGGACGCCCAGTACACCCGCGAGCTGGGTGAGGCGATCTGTGCAGAATACAAGAACGATACGGTCGCCATGGCCACCCACCTGGTCGCCGCGGCCGCGTTCGCCACGCTGGCCAAGTCGCTGCGGAACGGGAAGGGCGGGGACGGGCCGCCCCGTAAGGAAGATCTTTTCGTCCTCCTGCGGCAGGACGACGTCCTCGTCCCGCGAGCCCAGCTGGTGGCCGACGTAGACGTCCTGGTCGAGCGAGCGCGGGAGATGGCTGGGCGCGGCCAGCTGGTTCTCGGCCCCAGCGTGGCCCACGCCAGCGCGGAATCCATCGTGTCGGAGGCTCTGCGGGCCTTTGCTGGCTACCACACCCGGGAGGTCATTGCGCCCCGGGGGAACGACCTGGTGCTCGCTGATCCGCGCCTCTTGTTCTATTACCAGAACCGTCTCGCCGCCCACGGGCTGGCC
>JAMFST010001396.1 GCA_026225435.1 Labilithrix luteola | reverse complement strand
GGTGCTCAGCACGCTGACCGATCGACTGATCGTCGCCCACCACGACCGGACGCCCTTCGAGACGGCGCGGGCGACAGCGACCACTGCGCGACGGGCGCTCGCCGGCTGACCGTCATCCGGTCGTGATCGCGAACGGCGATGGCGCGTGCCGTCGTGCGGTCGCGAAGCTCACGCTCGCGGTGTACGCGTTTCGTCAGGCATGCGGCGGGGTCCAGTAGCGACGGTTTTCTGAGTCTGCGATGGTGGAACGATGAGCGAGACGCGCGACGGGCGGAGCGTGCGACGGATCGTCGCCTGGTCGACGGCGGGCGTGCTCCTCGTGGGCGTGGGCCTCTTGAAGCTCCGCTCGCCCGGTCCGCAGGCGCGCCGCGAGCCGGTGGGCGCCGCCGCTCCGGACGCAGCGATCTCACCCTTGACCGCGGCGAGCGACGCCGCCCCTTGGGGCGCGAACCCGTACGAAGCGACGCCGGTCACCCACCTCGCGAAGGTGAACGTGGCCGACGCGCCGAGCGCGGGCTTGAGCCTGGCGAAGGAGGGGACGAGGAGCCTCGGCCTCCTCGCGGTGGATGGCCAGCCGTTCCTCGTCGACAGCTGCCGGATCCTCGAGCCGCTCGGCCCCGGCTTCGTTCGCCAGGCGGCGGTCGCGATCGAAATGAAGGGGGGCTACGGCTGCGATCCGATCTTCGCCACCCGGGGCTCGCGCCTCTTCACCAGCGAGAGCGCCAGCGAGATCTGGGCACTCGACGTCGCCACTCACGCCGTCGCCTGGTCGGCCCGTGTGGACGAGGTGCCGGCGGTGCAAGGCGAGCCGGCTGGTGCCTCGGCGTCGATCGTGGCGGACACGGCGAAGCTCGCCGGCGACCTCGTTCTCTACCTCCGGGAGGCGGTCGGCACCTCGCTCGTCGCGCTGCACGAGTCCACCGGCGACATCGCCTGGGTGCGCCCGCACGTCCTCGATTTCGCCGTCGACGGCGCCGACGTGTTCGTGCTCGACAGCGATGCCGACGGCGCGAGCGGCGCCAACTTGAGCTCGCTCGATCCCGCCAGCGGCGTACCCCGCTGGACCACCGGCTTCCCCGAGCTCCCGCAGGATCCGCCCGCCACCGCCTTCGGCGCACCGTCCACCACCGTGTCCGTCGCCGCGGGCGGCGGCAAGGTCGCTCTCGCGCGCTTCGACAAGCTCGCCCTCGTCGACGGCACGAGCGGCAAGCGGTCGGCCACCACCTCGATCCCCGGCGCCGTTCCGACGCGCGGCCGGACCCGGCTTCTCTTTCACGGCACCGAGCTCTACGCCTACGGCAACGACGCCCTCACGCGCGTCGATCCCGCGGCCGGCACCGTGGTGTGGTCCGTCCCCGGTTTCTTCACCTCGCCGGCGCACGGGCGCGACGCGCTCTTCGTCACGCGCACCCTCGCCGCCGGCTCGCTCTACTCGGTCGACGGCGCCGTCCGCGCGCTCGATCCGGCTACGGGCAAGGAGCTCTGGTCCTACGGCACCGCGCGGAGCGCGCGCTCGCTCGCTCGGCTCACCTTGCGCGTGATCGATGTCGCCGGCAGCGAGATCCTCGAGACGCTCGACGTCCACAGCCGCGAGCTCACGCTCTTCCAGCGCGGTCCGACCGAGCTCTCCCCGCGGGAGAAGACGGTGAACGTGACCCTCCGCGACGCGAAGACCGCCGAGCAGATCCGGCTCCTGGTGGGGGCTCAAGAGGTGTCGCTCGACGCCAGCGGGCACTGGCAAGGCAAGTTGAGCGGGCGAGGGAACCTGTGGGTGCGCCCCGCGCCCGGCCTCGGCGAGACGATCGATCCCAAGATCGTCGATCTCGAAGACGACCAACCGACGATCGACGTGATCCTCTCGATCGACAAGACGTTCCATCAAGCCTGCGCCGGACCGTGACGCGCCGGGTTCGACGTGCTGGCGTGTCCGCGTTGCGAGGGGAGTGCGACGCCGCGGGCACGTAGCTAGCCGGCGTGGCCGAGGCTGCGTTCGGCCCCTGCGCCAGAAGCGCAATTTTCATCAAGCCCACTGCCGCGGGAATGGCGAGCATCCGCCCATGCACTTCGCCACCGCCACCGCACTGCTCGCTGCGCTTCGCGAGCGCAGCGTATCCGCGACCGAGCTGCTCGCGCAGACCCTCGCGCGGATCGACACGCGCAACCCCGGGCTCAACGCCATCGTGGTGCAGGACCGGGACCGCGCGCGCCGCGACGCCGCCGAGGCCGACGCGGCACTGGCGCGCGGTGACTCTCGGCCCTTGCTCGGGCTGCCGATGACGGTCAAGGAGTGCTTCGATGTCGCCGGTCTCCCCACCACCTGGGGGCTGGCCGGCACCGAGAAGATCCCGGTGCCAGAGGACGCGGTCGTGGTCCAGCGCCTGCGCACCGCCGGCGCGGTGGTCGTGGGCAAGACCAACGTGCCGCCGAACCTGTCGGACTGGCAGACGGCCAATCCGATCTACGGCAGGACGTCCAACCCATGGGACGCAGGCCGCACGCCCGGCGGCTCGTCGGGCGGCAGTGCGGCGGCCCTGGCAGCGGGACTGGTGGCGCTGGAGATCGGCACTGACATCGGTGGCTCGCTGCGCGTGCCGGCGCACTGCTGCGGCGTCTACGCGCACAAGCCCACGCACGGCCTCGTGCCGATGCGCGGCTGCGCGCCGCCCGGCACGCCGAGGCTCTCGGTCAGCAGCACGATCGACCTCGCGGTGGCCGGCCCGATGGCGCGCAGCGCGGCCGATCTCGAGCTGGCGCTCGACGTGATCGTCGGACCCGACGAAGACCAATCGCTCGCCTACTCTCTGCATCTGCCGGCGGCGCGCCACCGCCGGCTGAAGGACTTCCGCGTCCTCGTGCTGCACGGGCACCCGCTACTGCCGACCGGCGCGGAAGTGTCCGACGCCGTGAGCCGATGGGTCGATCGCCTGGCGCGAGAGGGTTGCCACGTATCCGAACGCAGCGCGCAGTTGCCCGACATGGGGACGATGGCCCGCACCTACCTGCAACTGCTGATGGCCTTCTTCGGCGCCCAGATGCCGCCCGATGCCTACGAGCAGGTTCGTCGCGGCGCGCAGTCGCTCGATGCTGGCAACGATTCACCGGAGGCCCTCGAGCTTCGCGCCCTGGCCAGCAGCCACCGGGACTGGATCGCCGCCGACCGCGTGCGCACCGGCATGCGGCACCGATGGCGGCAATTGTTCGGCGTGGGTGACGTGGACGTGGTCGTGTGCCCGGTCATGCCGCTGCCCGCCTTGCTCCACGATGACCTGCCCATGCAGCAGCGCACGGTCGAGATCGACGGCCAGCGCCTGCCCTACTCGTGCATGGGCGTGTGGGCCGGCCCTGCCACGATGGCAGGCCTGCCGGCCACGGCGCTCCCGATCGGGGTGGGCGCGTCCGGCTTGCCGATCGGCGTGCAGGCGATTGGCCCGCAGTTCGAGGACCGCACACCGCTCGCCTTTGCGCGGCTGGTCGAACAGGCCTTCGGCGGCTTCGTGACGCCTGAGAGTAGGCCCTTTCACGGGTCAAGGAGGCGGGGCACCCAAGTCGTTGCCGTGGACGTCAAGGGAAGAGTCGTCGCAAACGCGATGCGATTTCTCCTCGAGCTTGCAGCGGACGGACTTGGAGTCGCGTTGCTCGGCGAAGCGTTCGCATCGCGAGCTGTAAGCGATGGCCGCCTCGTGCGGGTCTTGCCGGAATGGAACACGGGGGTAGACCAGGTCCACGCGCGGACGCCGAGCTCGTGGCTTTGACACGCACGTTCGCGGCATGCCATCGTCGGCCCCGGTAGTTCGTTCGAAAAACGCACGATCGGTCGGTGAGCCCGGTCATGGCGGTGCTTGGTGCGAGCCCAGCAGTGCCCCCCTCGTTCGCTC
>JAMFST010001395.1 GCA_026225435.1 Labilithrix luteola | reverse complement strand
GTCGCCGGGGCCGAGCTCGAGGAAGCGGTCGGCGCCGCGCTCGACCAGCGCATCGAGCGTCGCCGCCCAGTCGACGGTGGTGGCGAGCTGCGCGGCGAGCCCCGGTGCGCCTGCCGCAGCGGACGCGACGAGGCTGGCGTCGGCGGCGCCCACGAGCGTCGTGCCCGGGGAGGGGCGCCGCGTATCCAGCTGCCCGATCTCCTCGAGATCGCGCGCGAACGGGCCGACCGCCGCGGCCAGCCGCGGGGTGTGCGAGGCGACGTGGACCGCGATCGGCTGCGCCTTGGCCGCGCCCATCTCGAGCGCCGCCGCGCAGCAACGGGCGACGTCGTCACGCGCGCCCCCGACGATGAACAGGCGCTCGGGGTTCACGATGGCGATGGCGCAGGAGAAGCGGACGACGAGCCGCTCCACGGTGGCGCGATCGAGCCCGCGCACGAAGCCGAGACCGCCGCCGGCGTCGACCGCGTCCATGCGCTCGGCGCGTCGGGCGGTGAGGCGGAGCGTCTGCTCGGCGGTCCAGATCCCGGCGATTCCCCAGGCGGCCATCTCGCCGACGCTGTAGCCGGCGACGAGGAGGCGATCGGGGGCGGGAGCGCTCGCGAGACACGCGGACGCGGCGAGCGCGCGGGTCACGCAGAGCACCTGGCCGGTGCGATTGTCGTGGAGGGCGTCCTCGGGCGCCTCGGCGACGAGCGTCTGCACGTCTCGACCGAGGAGCGCGCTCGCCGCCGCCAGGATCGGTCGCGCCGCCTCGGCCCCGTCGAGGAGCTGGAACATCGTCCGCGTCTGCCGCCCCTGGCCGGAGCAGAGGAGCGCGGTGGTCACGGCCCGACGCGCTCGAGGAACAGGCTCATGGCGAGCAGATCGGCGCAGCCGCCGGGGCTCAGGTTGCGCTCGATGAAGGCGCGATGGATGCGCGCGGCCTCGGAGCGCCAGCCGGGCGTGCCGACCCCTCCGCGCGCGAGGAAGCGTTGCGCGCAGGTCCAGGCGAACGTGAGCCCCTCCTCGCCGCCGCGGTAGAGGAGGTTCACGTCGGTGACGACGGAGAGGAGCGCCATGAAGGCGTGCACGCGCGCCGCCTCGGCGTCGTCGGGCGCCAGTCGTCGGCCGGTCGCCAGCGCCGGGAGCGCGCGCTCGTACAGCGAGGGGAAGCCGGTCGCCGCCTCGATGCGCGCGCCGCCCGCTCCGTGACGGCGCGCGACCTCGCTGCCATGGCTGTCGGGCGAGACCGGGCCGCGGAGGATCTCGTCCCCCCAGCGCGCGACGACGACGCTGCCGAGCGAGACGCTGGCGGCGAAGGGGGCCGTCGACCCGGCCCGGAGACCGGCGGCGGCGCAGAGGAGGCCGAGGCCGAAGATGGCCCCGCGGTGCGTGTTCACGCCGCCGGTGGTGGCGAGCATGGCGCGCTCCGCCTCGATCCCGATGGCGCGAAGATCATCCATCCCGGCGCTCGCGCTGCCCGCCTCGGCGAGCGCGACGAAGAACGGGCGGAGGGTCTCGGCGCTCGCGTCGAGGAGCGCGGCGTCCATGTCGTGGTGCGCGCCGGCGTCGATGTGGCTCACCAGCCCCGGCTTGGGCCAGGTCTTCACCTCGAGCTTGAGACTGGTGACGGCGATGCGCCCGATCGTCGCGGCCGAGGAGGGGGGCGCGGCCGCCGGGGTGCTGCTGCTCGTGATGTTCACGGCAACCACGCTTCCCGGGTCGCGAGCCTGGCACCGGCCATGCTCTTGGTGAGCAGCTCGGGTGCCGGCGAGCGCCACTCGCGCCACTGCACCGCCACGCCGTCCGACGCGACGAGCTCGCCGTCGAGGCGCATCGACGCCTGCGCCTCGACCAGGGCCAGCGCGTCTGCCCGCGCATCGGCCTCGGCCCGCGTGCACACGCTCCAGAGGAGATCCAGATCCGACGTCTCGCTCAGGTACGGCAGCCCCGTGAGGTGCTGCCAGGCGAGGCTGCCGAAGCAGCGCACCTCCGGGTCGAGGTGGACGAGCGCGTCGATCGTCGCGCTCCACGTCGGAGGTGCCGCCGCGCGCGCCGCGCTCAGCAGAGGCGGAGGTCGACGATCGACCAGCGCGCTCGCGGGCAGGCGCAAGGCGAGGCGCGCGCGCCCCTGCGCGGGTGGAAGCGGGAGACCGAGCAGCACGAGATCGGCGTGAGGCACGGCCTCGACTTCGCCGTCCGGGCGACGCGCCACCAGCGGCCACCCGCGGCGAGCCCAGTCGACCAGCAGCGGCGCGGAGGCAAGCTCCGGTCGCGCGGCGAGCATCGCCCCCCACGCGCTGGGATCGACGCGCACCATCTGGTGACGCTCGAGCGGCGCCGTCCGATCGGGGAGTTCAGCCATGCGCGTGCGCCGCCGCCAGCGCCACGATCTCGTCGGCGATCGCCTCGGCGCGGGTTCTCCCGCCCCGCTCCCGTCCGAGACGCGCGCGCACATCGGCGCTCTCCGCCGGTCGCGCCAGCAGCGCCTCGAGTCGCGGCCCGAGCGGCGCGTCGCCATCCCAGGTCTCGGCGATGGCGCCGGTGAGCGCCAGGTTGGCCAGCCCCGGCGCGAACACCGGCGTCGCCTTCGCCTTCTCCTCGAGCACCGCCAGCGGCAGCTTGGTGACGCGCGCCATCGACGGCAGGTCCATGACCGCCGGGTGCGCGCCGGGAAGCGCGACGAGCGTCTCGCACGCGAGCGCGGTGGCGATGAACGCCCCCGCTGCGCTCCCGCCGTAGAGCAGCCCGACGGTTCGGTGCCCGCGCGCGTCCGCCAGGCGCAGGCTCTTGGCGAGGTGGGCGAGCAGCTCGCTCAGGCCGAGCAGCTCGTCGCGCCGGCTCATTCGCTGGCTGGCGGTGTCGACCAGGAAGAGCAACGGCGCGCCGTCGTCGCGCGCAGCGACGGCCAGCACCTCCGCGGCGAGGCGCAGCGCCTGATCGACCCCCACCGGCGCGCCGTTCACGGCGCCGACGACGTGAACGAGCGCGCCGCCCGTGAGCGTGCCGGTACCGAAGAGGAGATTCTCGTCGTCCGCCGCGCCGCCCGCGCGGAGCTGGTGACCGGCAGGAAAGAGCGAAGCGAGGAGCTCAGCGGGCGTCATCGGCGGTCTCCCGGTGCGCGGTGGCGAGGGCGATGAAGGCGTCGGCCGCGAGATCCGGAATCGCCTCGGGATCGGCGATTCCCAGCTCTGTCCAGATGTCCAGCGCGTCGTTCGCTGCGGCGAAGCGAGCCAGCCGCCGCTCGAGGCGCGCCTGCTCCGCGGCGAGCGTGCCGGCGTCCAGCATCGCCGGCCGGTCGAGCGCCGTCAGCGTGGCGTCGCGGAAGGCGCTCGCCTCGTCCTCGACGAACACGTCGGCGCCGCCGAGCAACATGCGGTGCTTGCCGCCCATGGTGCGCCACACGAGCGCGCGGTCGCGCGAGTCGAATTCCTCGACCCCCTTGTTCGTCTCGATCACCTCCGGCCCGGAGACGCTGATGCGCCCCTGCTCGGAGACGATCAAGGTGGAGCAGCAGCCGGCGATGAGCCCGCCGCCGCCATAACAGCCGGCCCGACCGCCGACGAGGCCGACCACGCGCACC
>JAMFST010001394.1 GCA_026225435.1 Labilithrix luteola | reverse complement strand
TTCTTTCTCGGCGGGAATTCCTGAACTCTAGCATAGCGGCGCGTACCCGTCTCGGCGGTCTCGCTCGCCGGAGCGCCGTGCACGTGAGCTCGCCATGTCCAAACCGGCGCCACTCCCCGGCTTCTCGACTGCCGAACGAATCGGCCCCGTCTGACGCATCCGCAGCCGGACAAGCTGCACTCTCCAATTTCGCGAAGTTCGAAGGTTACGTAGCGTTGGAAGGTATGAGCTCCTCGAAAAAGTACGTCGCCGAGATGATCGGCACCTTTTGGCTTACGTTCGCTGGCTGCGGCTCCGCGGTCTTGGCGGCGGCCTTCCCTCAGGTAGGCATCGGGTTGCACGGCGTGTCGCTCGCATTCGGTCTCAGCGTCGTCACGATGGCCTACGCGATCGGGCACGTGTCGGGCTGCCACTTGAACCCCGCCGTCACGGTCGGTCTCGCGGCAGGGGGCCGCTTTCCCGTGAAGGAGATCGTGCCGTACATCATCTCGCAGGTGCTTGGCGCCGTCGTCGCTGCGGCGGTCCTTCGCTACATCGCGAGCGGCGCCCCCGGCTTCGACGTGACCGCGGGCTTTGCGTCGAACGGGTACGGCGATCACTCACCGGGCCACTACAGCCTCGGCGCGGCTCTCGTGACCGAGGTCGTCATGACGGCGATCTTTCTCTTCGTCATCATGGGGGCGACGCACGGCCGCGCGCCCGCCGGATTTGCTCCGCTCGCGATCGGCTTGTGTCTGACCTTGATCCACCTCGTGTCGATCCCGGTCACCAACACGTCGGTCAATCCGGCACGCAGCACTGGACCGGCGCTCTTCGTCGGGGGATGGGCGATCGAGCAGCTTTGGCTCTTCTGGGTCGCGCCTCTGATTGGTGGCGTCCTCGGAGCCGTCGCCTACCGCTGGCTCAGTGACAACCCCACGGGCACGGTCGCCGGCGAAAAGGAGAAAGCAGCAACGCCGGTCTGAGAAGGTTGTTCCACAGAAGCGGAGGCGCGCGGGGTCGCCGAGGCCAAGCGCTCCGGGCTGCTCGGCGTGATCCGCGGCGGCGCCCGCTGGCTCAGTTCTCCGAGCTGAGCATCCATTGCACGCCGAAGCGGTCGGTCAGCTTTCCGTAGTAGCTCCCCCACGGCTGCACTCCGAGCGGCGTGGTGATGGCGCCGCCTGCCGAGAGTCGCTCGAACAGCTCGCGCGTCTCCGTCCGATCGGACAAGGTCAGGAAGTGCGCGGAGCCGCGCATCGGCTCGGCGTCATGATTGTCGGAGGCGTAGAAGAGGACGCCGGGCCCCTCGAACTTCGCGTGCATGACTTTGCCCTGCATCGGCGGATCGCTCAGCGGGACTGGGCTGGAGCCGTGGTGCATGATCTCCGTCACGCGACCGAGCCCCACCGCTTCGTAGAAGGCGAGCGCCTCTGCGCATGTCGTCGTGTAGAACAGATAGTTCGCGAGCTGCATGGGGAGCCTCAGCTTCGTCCTCGATCACCACCGGCGATGGCGCCTCCGAGTTCCTCGTTCGTGTACGCCTTGCCGCCGATGCCCCACGTCCCGTCGACCGCGTAGGTCACGTTGACGAAGGTGCGCTCGCGTGGATGGGCTCCCGCCTTGAGCTCGTCGATGATGTCGGTCACCTTCGCGACGAAGGCCTGCTGGACCTCTCGATTCGGAAAGGTCACGGACGGCACCTTGACCTCGACGACGGCGAGGGACTGAGCTTTCTTGCCGGCGTAGCTGCTCCCCTCGGGAAAGACGGTCACGTGCCCGATGACGTTCGGCTCCATGAACCGATTGCCGTCGAGACCATGGACGGAGAGCAGTGCATCGGCGACGCGCGAGAACACGTCGCGCTCCCCATCGGGCGTGAGGAGGTGGGGACTGAGCTGAATGGAGATGGGCATACCGGTCCTTTCGCGGCGAGCGCGGCGTGGGTGGCCATGTTGCGATCGCTACGCAACGATCGTTATTCACTCTGCATAACGATCGCAATTTCGTCAAGCGACGTCGTGTAGCGTTCGTGATATTTTGCGAGAACCCGCATGAAAACGCCGAGAACTAGCAGCGAGACGAGCTACGAGCGGATCCTCGCCGGGGCCGGTCGAGGATTTCGCAGAGCGGGATTCGGCGGTGTCGGGGTCGATGCGTTGGCCAAGGAGGCCGGCGTCACGTCGGGCGCCTTCTATGGACACTTCGGCTCGAAGGCAGAGGCATTTCGGGAGGCGCTCGTCGCCGGTCTGCGCGACCTCCGCGGCGGGATCGAGCAGCTCCGCGCGCAGGACCGTGGGCAATGGCGACGGAGATTCGTCGACTTCTATCTGAGCGAGCGGCGGACAGGTCCTCTCTCCGAGAGCTGCGCGCTGCAAAGTCTGTCGGTCGACGCGTCACGCGGCGACGAATCGGTCCGCGCTGCCTACGAGACCGAGTGGCTCCGCATTCGCGACGCCGCGGCCGCGGGCTTCGACGACGCTTCGGAAGACGATCGCCGCGCGAAGGCCACCACGCTTCTCGCCCTGCTCACCGGCGGCGTCTCGATCGCGCGCGCGGTACGCAGACCCGCGGTGAGCGACGCCATCGCCGCCGCCGTCCGACGAGCCGCTCTCGGCCTCGAGGAAGTCGGAGGAGGCGCCGCCGCTGACGATGCCATCTCGGCGCCCCCGACTCGCGCTCCGTCCCGCCGGCGAACGAACGCCGAGGTCCGTCCGCCGCTGCCTCCGCTCGCCGCCGACTCCGCGGCGGAGAAAGCGCGACTCGCCGAAGACGCATGGAACAGCCGCGATCCCGC
>JAMFST010001393.1 GCA_026225435.1 Labilithrix luteola | reverse complement strand
CGTCGTGCAGGCCCGGACCGGTGAGCGACGTGTCGACGATGGGGTTGATGACGAACATCCAGCGCGCGTCCTCCCAGGCGGCGATGGGACGGAGCTCGTTCCCCCAGCGGTCACGATCAAAGGTCCGGGGGAGGAGCGACACCTCGACGTTCAGCCCGAGCCGGACGTGCGCGTCGAAGTCCGGAGGGGTGACGAACTTCGATCGCAGCTTCACCCCGGCGTAGGCGAAGGTCCCGTCCGCCAGCAGCGCACTTTCGAGGTAGCCGCCGATCTCCCAGAAGGGAAAGAGCCCGAGAGACGGCTCGAGGGTGAAATGGGTCTGGCGGCTCGCCGGCACCTGCGGACCGTCGAAGGTCTTCACCCCCTCCATCACCCGGTTCACGTGCAGCTCGAGCCCGGGCACACCGGGCGCGTTGGCGGTCCCGTCGTACACCTGGATCTCGAACGGATCGGTCGCGCGGGCGCGAGCCGGGAAGAGAAGAGTGGCCAGCAGGGGCGCCATGAGCGAGAGACGGCGGAGCGTGCACGGCATCGGGACGCCGGTGAGCATGCGATATCGCCTCTTCGCCGTCGCGCGCTACATGCTCGTCCGCAAAACGAATTGTGGGCCGATATCGATAATCGAATTCGCCACCTCGCCTGCTGTCTCGTCGCCGGAGCCTGCGCGCTCTCCTGCGGCGGTAAGGTGGAGGCGCCCGCGCCGGTCGATCCCGCTCCGCCGACGCCTCTCACCTGGGACCGGTCCGTCGTGCGGCCATCGCTCGATGCGGCCGTCGAACAGCGCGCGGCCTGCGCCTACGGACGCGGGGCCATGCCCGCGGAGACCCTGAGCACTGATGTGCCGCTCGACGCCGACATCCCGCTGACCAAGGTCGTCGTCGTGATGATGGAAAATCGCTCCTTCGATCACTACCTGGGGCAGCTGGGGGCGTACACCGGACGGGCGGACATCGACGTCGCGCCTGCAGGAGCGAGTAACCCCGGGCGCCTGGGCGCCGAGGCCGGCGCGTCGTACCCGCGGCGTCACGCTCCGCGCGAGTGCTCGCTCGACACGGAGCACAGCTGGGCCAAGAGCCACCTCGAATGGGATGAAGGCAAGATGGACGGCTTCTTCGCTGCGAGCGCGGGCGATGGCCTTGTCGACCAGCATCTGGTCGACCGTCCGATGTGGTTCTACGACGCCAGCGATCTGCCGTTCTATTATGCGCTCGCTTCCACCTTCGCGGTGGCCGACCACTACCATGCCTCCGCCCTCGGCCCGACCTGGCCGAACCGGATGTACCTGTTCTCGGCGACGAGCTTCGGCCACACCGACAACTCCACGCCGTCGTTTCCCGCCAGCCCGTTCCCCGCCGTCGACGTGTCCATCCTCGACGAGCTGGAGCAGCGGCACACGTCCTGGCTCCTCTTCAGCGACGGCATCTCCGGTGCGCAGACGGTCCACGGAGGGAGCGTGTCCTCGCGCTGGGGGCGGCGCGTGAAGGAGCCGGTGGCGACGTTCCTCGAACAGGCACGAGCGGGGACGTTGCCGGAGGTCTCCTTCGTCGATCCGAGCTTCGCGAGCTCGGGGCCCGACAGCACCGACGAGCATCCGCCGGCGGACGTGCAGGTGGGTGAGGCCTTTGTCTACTCGCTGGTCACCGCGCTCCTCACCAGCCCGGACTGGCCCCACCTCGCGCTCTTCATCACGTACGACGAGCACGGCGGCTTCTACGATCACGTCGCGCCGCCGCCCGCGTGCGCCCCCGACGCCCTGTCACCCACCGACAGCGAGAGCCGCGCGTCCGGTTGGGCCTTCGATCGCCTCGGCGTGCGGGTGCCGATGATGGTCATCTCGCCCTACGCGCGGCCGAGCTACGTCGGCCACCACACGTACGACCACACCAGCTTGACCCGCTTTCTCGAGGCGAAGTTCAAGCTCCCCGCGCTCTCGGCACGCGATGCCAATGCCGAGCCGCCGTTCGACCTGTTCGACTTCTCGCAGCCGCGCTTCCTCGTGCCGCCCACCTTTGCTCCACCGGTGGTGGACGCCGCCGACCTCGCCTGGTGTCGCCGCAACCTCTGAGGTCAGGGCTCTGTCGGCACGCGGCATTGTCGGCAGTGCCGCTCCTAGCCTACGTACCGCGATCTGCTCAAGGACAGGCAGCTGCCGTCCAGCCTTCCTCTCTGGGCGATCAATTGCACTGGGTCACGCAGTAGAGGTCGACCACGTCCACGCACTCGGCCGTCCACGACTTCTGGCAGCAGCTGGGTTCGTGGCTGCACACCGTCGCTGCGCAGTCACCGCACGAAGGGGCCAGCCCCGCGCCCACCACGCAGACCTTGTGCGGACAGAGATCACTGGCATCCGGGCCGCTGTCGGGTGCCGCGTCCGCGCCCGCGTCGGTGATGCCGCCGCCGTCCGCACCCGAATCATCGTCGTCGTCACCGCTCTGGGGATTGCCTTGGCAGTCGGTGTCCGTCTGCGCCTTGCTGACCGCGGGGATGCCCTGCAGGTAGGCGTACAGATCGACGATGTCGTTGTCCGCGAGCGAGGGGAACCTGGGCATGGCGGCGCAGATCGGATCGCCCTGATCGTCAAGCCCTTCGCGCAGCGCGCTCGTCAGGTTGGGCAGCGTCCAGCTCCCGATACCGGTGTCCATGTCCGGCGTGATGTTGGCGGAGTACACCCCCGCATCTTGCTCGATGTTTCCCGAAAGATCGGAGCCGTGGCAGCTCGTACAAGCGTACGTTTGAACGATCACCTGACCGAGAGCGAAGGGCGACGGCTCGGGCGTCCCGACCACCGCGCCCGCGTCGTCCGCGTCGTTGGAGTTGCTCGTCGTTCCGGCAGCGGGGCTCGGCTCGGTTGCCGTGTAGCAGGCGGCGACGGCTCCGAGGGCAAGCGGGGCCATCAGCGCGGACAGGCGGGCAAAGTTCATCGGGTATCTCCGTCGGGGCGACGCCGGTTTCGGAAAGCGAGGCCGTGACGCACGGCTCCAGTGTGCCGGTGCGTCTCCCGCATCTAGGCCGAAATCCTCCTGATCAGAGCGTGCCGAGTGATCTAGGTGAGAGACCGGTGGGTTGTAGGCGGACGATTGCTCCAGGATCGATACAAAGGTGCGACATCGCGGGACTGGCGAGAGGCATCATCGGCGGCGAAAGACGAGAGATCCTTCGATCTCGCGCTCGAATCTGAAGTTGGCTTCGATGATGGGCCGCAGCTCGCGCCGGTAGACGCTCACCTCGGCGTCGGGGGGAAGAGGCTCCGGCGAGGGAGCGCGGTAATCGCCCGCGAGGACGAGCCACTTGACTTCCGGGCGGGTGATGTCGCTCGACCAGGCCTCGAGCGAAAATGTTCCTCGGCGCACGAGGTAGGCATTCTGCCACGACGGAATCAGCACGCGGTCGCTGAGCTGGACCTGCAGCGTCGAGTCCTCGGCATACACGAAGTCACCGTCCGAGACAGGCGTTGCCGCGCGGATCCTTGCGACGCGATCACGCGCGGCGGCGTAGGCCGCGGGGGCGCCGATCAAGCGCGGGATGCTGATCGCCACCGTGACGAGCACTACCAGGCTCGCGGGAGCGAGCAGCAGGAGACGCCGCGACGACGAGCGGGCCGGAGCGGGCGGCAGGAAGGCGATGGCGACCAGCATGGCGATGGTCGGCT
>JAMFST010001392.1 GCA_026225435.1 Labilithrix luteola | reverse complement strand
TTCCTCATCATGTCGGCGACGCGCTCGCTCGGCGAGGCGCTCGGCTTCGCCGGCAAGAACGGCGTCGACCAGGCCGCGGTGCTGGCGATGCTGACCTCGACCTTGTTCCCCTCGCCCATCTACCAGTCCTACGGGCAGCGCATCCTCGCGGGCGATGCCGCCTTCGTGAGCAAGATCCCGGAGAAGGACATGGGGCTCTTCACGCAGACGGCCGAGCGGATCGGCTCGCCGGCCCCCATCGCCAACAAGCTGTACGATCTCCTGAAGTCGCGATAGCGAGGAGCGGGAAAGCCCCGCTGACCGTGAGCGCCTCTCCCCTCGTCACCGTCGACGCGTTCCTCCTCTCGCGAGACTGGCGCGACCGCGACGCGGGGGTCGAGATCACGCTCTGGGGGCGCACGACCGAGCACCCGGTGCGGGCGCGCTTCACCGGGATCGAGTCGGTGATGTTCGTCCCCCGCGGCACCGAGGCGCGCGCCGATCGACGCGCCGAACGCGAGCTCGGTACGCCACACGGGGCGCCGGTCGACGCGCTCTACTTCCGCGCCCAGCGTCACCTGCTCGACGAGCGTGACCGCATCCGCGCCCTCGGCGGCGTCGCCTTCGAGTCGGACGTGAAGCCGCACGAGCGCTTCCTCATGGAGCGCTTCGTCACCGGCTCCTTCCAGCTTCGCGGGCGACCGACCCTGCGCGGCAACGTGCTCACCTTCGACAACCCGGCCATCCGCAGCGCCGACGTCCGGGTGCTGCTGTCGATCCTCTCGCTCGATCTCGAGACCGATGGCTTCGACGGTCCGCTCCTCTCCGCGGCCATCGCCACCCCGGACGTCGAGCGCGTGCTCGTCATTGGCCGCGACGTCCCCGACGAGCGCACCTTGCTGCTCGAGCTGTTCGCGCTGATCCGCGAGATCGATCCGGACGTCCTCGTCGGCTGGAACGTCGTCGAGTTCGATCTGGTCGTCCTGCAGACACGGGCGCAGGTCCACCGTCTCGACCTCGCCCTCGGCCGCGCTGGCGAGAGCGCGCGCGTGCTCGTCCGCGGCAACGTGTCCGGTGTGTCCATTGCCCGCGTGCCCGGTCGCGTCGTCCTCGACGGCATCGCCACGCTCAAGTCGGCGACCCACCGCTTCGAGCGCTACACGCTCGATCACGTCGCCCGCGAGCTGCTCGGGCGCGGCAAGCGCATCGCCCACACCAGCGATCCGATGGCCGAGATTCGCCGCATGCACGCCGAGGATCGCGACGCGCTGGCCGCGTACAACCTGGAAGACTGCCGCCTCGTCCTCGACATCTTCGCCGCGACCGATCTGGTCAGCTTCGCGATGGAGCGCGCGCGGCTCACCGGTCTGGCGATGGACCGCCAGGGGGGCTCGGTGGCCGCCTTCGATCACCTGTACCTTCCGCGCCTGCACCGTCGCGGCGTCGTCGCCCCGGACGTGGAGCACGAGGTGGACATGGTCGCCAGCCCCGGCGGGCACGTGCTCGACTCGGTCCCCGGCCTGTACAAGGACGTCCTCTCCTTCGACTTTCGCAGCCTCTACCCGAGCATCATCCGCACCTTCCGCATCGACCCGCTCGGGCTCTATCGGCCGGGCGACGATCCGCTCCCCGGCGAGGACGGCGCGACCTTCGCGCGCGCCCCCGAGGCGAGCATCCTGCCGGCGATCATCGAGACCCTGCACGACGCGCGCTCGGTGGCGATGACCGAGGGGAACCAGGCGCTCTCGCGGGCCATCAAGATCGTGATGAACTCGTTCTACGGCGTGCTCGGCACTCCGGGCTGCCGCTTCTTCGATCCGCGCTTGCCGACGTCCATCACCCGCCGCGGTCACGCCATCATCGAGCGCGCGCGCTCCTTCTTCGTCGCCCAGGGGTTACCGGTGATCTACGGCGACACTGACTCGCTGTTCGTGCACCTCGAGGGGGAGCCGAGCGAAGAAGCGGTGCAGGCGCGCGGCCGGGAGCTGGCCGGCGAGCTGACGCGCCTCCTCGCCAACGAGATCCGCGGACAGCTCGGCGTCGAGAGCCACCTCGAATTGAAGTTCGAGTCGCACTACCTGCGCTTCCTCATGCCGACCACGCGCGGCAGCTCGCGCGGGTCGAAGAAGCGCTACGCCGGCCTGGTGCGCGACAACCACGCGAAGGACGGGCCGCCGACGGTGATCATCCGCGGGCTCGAGGCGGTGCGCACCGACTGGACCCCGCTCGCCCGTCGCGTGCAGCGCGAGCTGCTCCGCCGCGTCTTCACCGACGAGCCCTTCGCCGAGTGGCTCATGGAGCTGAGTCGCGAGCTGCACGACGGGGCGCTCGACGACGAGCTCGCCTACGTGAAGTCGCTACGCCAGACGGCCGACACCGGGGCCAGCGGCAGCGAGCGTGAGGAGTACGTGGTGACCATCCGCGGCCCCGAGCCCGCCACCGACCGCCGCTCGCCCGTCGACCACGGCCATTATCTCGAAAAGCAGATTGCACCCGCCTGCGACGTCATCCTCGGCTTGCTGGGAACGAGCTTCGAGCGCGTCGCCGGCACGCAAGCCAGCCTCTTCTGAACGCGATCCGAGCGCGGTCCTGAACGACCACGCGCACTTCCGAGTACGCGCCTCGCTGCCCACATTTCCATCTAGTCAATTCTATTGTTCGTCTCAACGTCGTCCGCGTGACGCTGGGGGATGCGCATTGTCGCGCGTCGTGCTTCGGTAGAGATGCGGGGGGCCGCATTCGTGATGTCCAGATGGACATGCGCCGGGCCGCGCATGTCCACCGTCGTGGAGCTGTCGCAGCGAGGAGCGGGGGGCTGATTCGTGAAACTAGCGCGCAAGATCATCCTCATGATGATGGCGGCCTTCCTGGGCCTCCAGGCCACGCTCGGCTACTTCGACATCCGCCGGGCCGTCGAGCGGTACCAGGTGCAGGTGGCGTCGGAGCTCACCCGCACCGGACACGCCTTGCGCGCTCCGCTGCGCGAAGTGCTGGCCGTCGACGGCCGTGAGCGCGCGCAGCAGGTCTTCTCGCAGGCCGACGCCGACGTGGAGCACGGCACCGTCCACTGGATTCCGCCCGACCAGATGACGACGACGCTCGCCGCCCACCCGGACGCCGACCGGCTGCAGGGCGCCTTTGCCCGCGGAGAGGACGTCACCGTCGAGGACGCGGGACGCGTGTACGTCTACGTGCCGATCGGGACACTCGCGGAGGGCGCGCTCGCCGGCGCCGTCGAGCTGTCGCAGCCGCTCGATCACGAGCGCGCGGTGGTCGTGCGCATCGTGGAGAACCGGCTGCTCCTGGCGGTGCTGGTGTTCCTGGTGGCCATGCTGCTCTCGACGCTCGCGGGGGTGCGCTTCATCGGCGCCCCGATGCGCAAGCTCACCGTCCACGCGCGCAACATAGGCGCCGGTGAGCTCCATCACCGCCTGACCATCGACAGCAACGACGAGATCGGCGAGCTCGCCCGCGAGATGAACCGCACCTGCGACCACCTGCTGGAAGCGCAGGCGCGGCTGGCGGCGGAGACGAGCGCCAAGCTCAAGGCGCTCGACCAGCTGCGCCACGCCGATCGCCTCAGCACCGTCGGCTCGCTCGCCTCGGGGATGGCGCACGAGCTCGGCACCCCGCTGGCGGTCATCGGAGGGCGCGCCAAGATGATCGCCACCCATCAGGCCTCCGGGGAAGAGTGCGTGGAATATGCACAGATCATCGCCGATCAGGTGCGACGGATGACGCGGATCATGCGGGGGATGCTGGACTTCGCCCGGCGCACGCCACCGCACAAGCGGCTGACGGACCTGCGCGTGCCGGCGCGTCACGCGCTCGATCTCCTCGAGCCTATGGCGGCGACCCGATCCATCCAGCTGAAGCTCGAAGGGGACGCGGAGCTGGCGATGGCCGAGGTCGACGCGCTCCAGGTGGAGCAGACCATCGCCAACCTGGTTGTCAACGCGGTGCAAGCGACCGGCGATCACGGCGGCGCGGTGGTCATCGACGTGCGCAAGGTGGAGACCTGCACCGACGAGCACGCAGCGATGTACGTGCGCGTCTCGGTCCGCGACGAGGGGCACGGCATCCCGCAGGAGGACGTGTCGCGGGTGTTCGATCCGTTCTTCACCACCAAGGAGGTCGGCAGCGGCACCGGCCTCGGCCTGGCCGTCACCTACGGGATCGTCCAGGAGCACGGCGGCTTCGTCGACGTGGCCACCGAAGCGGGCAAGGGCAGCTGCTTCTCTCTCTATTTCCCGGCCTGACGTGAACACTTCCCCGCGCTGCCGCGTGCTGGTCGTCGATGACGAGGAGGAGATGTGCCGCATGCTGGCCGACGCGCTCGACCGGCGCGGTCACCGCAC
>JAMFST010000166.1 GCA_026225435.1 Labilithrix luteola | reverse complement strand
TTCAAGACCGGCGAGACGAGCGCGCGCATCGACCGCATCGCCTCGGCCCGGAGCGGCGAGTACCTGCAGGCGCGGCTGACGCGCTGGGGGGCGCGGTGAAGCGCGTGATCCTGCCGACGTGGCTCGCGCTGGCGGTCATCGGCGCCCTCTTCGCGACCGGATGTTCACGCGCTGATCACCGCTCGCCGGTCGATCGCGCAGGGCGCTCCGAGGAGCCGCAGGACACGGCGCTCGTCGCGTTTCTTTCCGAGGCGCGGGCGCAGCATCACCGCGCGAACCTGGCCGAGGCCGACGGCTCCATCGATCAGGCGGTGGCCGCGCTCGACGCCCTCGTCGCCGCACCGCACCCGCAGACGCCGGAGGTGGACGAGGTGCTCGCCGACACCTTCGCGCGACTGGCCGAGCTGGAGCTCGAACGAGACGCCCCGCGCGCGGCGCTCGACGACGTGACCCGCGGCCTCGCCCTTCCCGCCGCGCCGTACTTCCGCGGCCACCTCCTCGAGGTGCAAGGGACGGCGCTCGAGGCGCAGGCCGAGGCGCTCGCCGATGCCGGCGACACGTCCGCGGCGAAGGCCGAGCGCGCGCGGGCCCGCACGAGCCTCGACGAGGCGGTGCGCATCCAGGACGATGTGGTACGTCGCGCGCTGTCCGACGCAGGAGCTGCTCCGTGATCCCGACGCCGACTTCGATTCCGTCCCCTCGCCCTCGCGGCTCTCGCCATCGTCTCGTGACGCTCGCCGCGACGATCCTCGTCCTGGCAGCGACCGGATGCGGAGCCGCGCCCCGGCAGAGCGCAGCCGCCCCGGCCGCGCCGATGTCGCCCGCCTCCGCGGAAGCGCAGAACGACGTCGCGGCAGCGGCTCCGGCGACCGCGCCGCTCGACGGCTCCAGCACGCCGCCGGCGCCCGCTACCGTGGCTCCGTCTGCGGACGGTCGCGACCACTCGGGCCCCGACGGCGACTTCGAGCGCGCCGCGCGGACGATCGACGCGGCCCCTGCCGACTGCCGGCAGGCGTGTCGCGCGCTCGCCTCGATGGATCGGGCCTGCGGGCAGCTCTGTCAGCTCGACGCGGATCAGACCTGCGGGGACGACAAGGCGCGGCTCCGCTCGGCCCGCCGCCGGGTGCGCACCTCCTGCGGCAGCTGCCCCGACGGCACCAGCGTCGAGCCGGACGGACCGATCCCGCAGCGGAGATGAGCGCCTCCTGGACCCGTCGCCAGCGCTGGAAGAACGACGTCATCCACGCCTTTGCGGTGGCGCTCTTCGCGCTCTTGCCGCGGGTGCCGGCGAGCCTGCTGCGCCGCCTCGGTCAGGGGCTCGGCTGGCTCGCGCCGCGGCTGCTCGGCCACCAGCGGCGCCTGGCCGAGGGAAACCTGGGGCTGGTGTTCCCCCGGATGCCGAGCGCGGAGCGGACGGCTCTCGCGCGGGCGGCGTTCCGTCGGCTGGGCGGATACCTCGGAGATGCGCTGGTGGCCGCCTCGGGGCGGGTACTTCCGGTGCTCCGCTTCGCCGGCGACGGCGCTCAGGTGCTGCGCGCAGCGATCGACGAAGGGCGCGGCGTGCTGCTGGTCTCGGCCCACCTGGGGCCGTGGGAGCAGGTCGCTTCGTCGCTGGTGGCGCACGGGGTTCCGCTCGTCTCGGTCACCCGCGGCGCCTACGACCCCCGGCTCGAGTTCGTCTACCGCCGCCTGCGCGGCCCGTCCGGCGTCGCCGCCATCGAGCGCGGCGCCCCGGGATCGACGGCGCGCATCGTCCGCACCTTGCGCGGCGGCGGAGTCCTCGGCGCGCCCATGGATCTGGCGAGCCGGGCGCGCTCGGTCGACGCGCTCTTCCTCGGTCGCCCCGCCCGGACCGTGGTCGGACCGGCCCGCCTGGCGCTGGCGACGGGAGCCGCGATCGTGGTGGTGACGGCCGACCGCGACGGCCGCTTGGTCGTCGAGCGGCTCCCGCAAGACGAGGCGAACGGGGCTTTTTCTGCAGCGGAGCGCGATCGGGTGGCGCGGGCGCTGACGCAACGTCTCAACGACGTCATCGGGCAGCGCATCCTCGCCTTCCCCGAAGGCTGGGTCTGGATGCACGAGCGCTTTGCGGAACCGAGCCGACCCTCTAGACTCGGCGCTTCGACGCAGCCCGCATGGTCCTCCCCGCCGGCATCAACCTGACGCTCGTTCCGCGGCTCACCTCGTTCGCGAGGACGGTCGACCTGCGCACGCTCGATCTGTCGCCGACCGACGGCTTCGTCCTCTCCCGCGTCGACGGGGTGGCCAGCGGCGAGGTGATCGTCCGCACGACCGGCCTCGACGACGAGGACGTGCGCGAATCGCTCGCCTCGCTGGTGCACCACAGGCTGGTCGAGATGCCGGCCATCCCCAACATGTCGGTCCGCAGCGCCGGCTCGATCATGCCGCACGATCTGCACACCCGGACGCCGGGGCCGAAGGTCAGCGTCATCCCCGCCTCGCTCGACAGCTCGGTCAAGGCGAGCATCAGCGGCTCCTACGCACAGGTCGCGGTCGATCGCCCCTCGACACGCCCCCGCGCCGGCGGCTCGAACGCGCCACCTCCCCCCTCGCAGCCTTTCGGGCAGCAGCAGCAGCCGGCGAACCCGCTCAATCCGTCGACCTTCTCCGGCCTCGGCGGGCGTTCCCCGAGCGCCCCGCCGGTCCGTTACAACACGCCGACCACCGTGGCGCAGGCCCACGTGCCTCCCTCGCAGATCCCGCCGCCTCCGCGCTCCTCGCCGATGATGTCCGGCGCCGCGCAGTCGCCGCCGTCGCGCCCGCCGCCTTCGGGCCCGGTGCAGGTCCAGCAGCCGGGCTACGTCTCACCGGGTGCCGCCGCGACGATGGCCGCCGCGTCGGGCTCCCCGCCGGCGGAGCAACAACCTTATCAAAGTCTCGACGGGATCGACCTCGAGCCGGACTTCCGCACCCGCATCGACGAGCTGTTCTCCAGCATGGACACGCTGGACTACTACACGCTCCTGCGCGTCGACCGCTCCGGCGACAGGAAGCTGATCAAGCGCGCCTACTACGAGCTGGCCTCCCACTTCCACCCGGACAAGTACTTCCGGAAGAATCTCGGCCAGTACAAGGCGAAGATGGAGGCGATCTTCGGTCGCTTCACCATCGCCCACGACACGCTGACCTCGAAGGTGGACCGGGCGGAGTACGACGCGTACCTCGGCATTCGCGAGTCGGTCCGCGAGCAGGAGACCCGCCTCTCCAGCGCGCAGGAAGAGATCCGCCGCGCCGAGGAGGAGGTGCAGCGCGCCGCCCAGCAGAGCGTCGCCGTCAGCGTCAATCCGCCGGCCGAGATCAGGACCGCGCCGGGCCCCGCGTCTCCGAACCGGCCGCACATTCCCACCTCGCCGTCGCGCACCTTCGACGCGCAGGCGGCTCGCGAGGCCCTGGCGCGAAAGCTCCTCGGCGGAGCGGGCGCAGGGCGACCGTCGAGCACGGGGATGGCAAGCGTCGGCGCCCGCGTCTCGACCGTCCCCGGCGCTCCGAGCGCTCCTCCGAGCGCGCCCGGAGCGGGCGCCCCCGGCACGATGAACCCGCGCGACGCGGTCGATGCGCTCAAGCGCCGCTACGAGGAGCGAATCGTCGACTCGCGCAGCGCCCAGGTGCAGAAGTACAAGGCGAACGCCGAGGCGCTCCTCGCCAAGGGGGACTGGGCGGCGGCGTTGAACTCGCTGCGCGTCGCCCTGAGCTTCGACCCGGACAACGCGGAGCTCAACGCGTTGACCGTCAACACGCAGAAGCAGGCCGACGAGATCCTCTCGGTCAACTACGAGAAGCAGGCGCGCTACGAGGAGAAGGCGGAGAACTGGCGCGAGGCCGCTCGCTCCTGGGCCAAGGTGGCGCGCGCCCGGCCGAACGAGGCCATCGCCCACGAGCGCGCCGCCAACGCCATCCTCCGCTCGGGCGGGAACATGCGCGAGGCGAGCGAGCTGGCCAAGCGCGCCGTGGCGATCGAGCCGCAGAACGCCGGGCACCGCGCCACCCTGGCCGCCGTGTACATCGGCGGCGGCATGATGCTCAACGCCAAGCGCGAGATCGACGCCGCCCTGCAGCTCTCTCCGACCCACCCGGCGGTCCTGCACGTCGCCCGCCGCCTCAAGGAAGTCGGCTAGCGGTCTCCGGCCTGCGCTCTTTTGGGGGGCGCTCACACGGAATGAGGCTTGTCTCGGCGATTTCGTCTACCATCGTGGCTGTACCTTTCGCGAACGACGGAGCGCCATGGAACGTGTGATCGGGATCGATTTGGGCACCACCAACTCGTGTGTCGCCATCGTGGAGAATGGCGCGCCGGCGGTGATCCCGAATCGGGGCGGCTACAAGACGACGCCGTCGATGGTCGCCGTGACCGAGGCGGGCAAGCGCCTCGTCGGTCATATCGCCAAGCGGCAGGCCATCACCAACGCGGAGAACACGGTCTACGCCGCCAAGCGTCTCATCGGGCGCAAGTGGAACTCGCCGCAAGTGAAGAACGCGGTAGCGACCTCGAGCTATCGCATCGTCGAGGGGCCGCACACGGACGTGCGCATCGCCTTGCGGGACAAGGAGTACTCGGTCCCCGAGATCAGCGCGATGGTCCTTCAGGAGATGAAGATCATCGCCGAGGACTACCTCGGGCAGCCGGTCTCCAAGGCCGTGGTCACCGTCCCGGCGTACTTCAACGACAACCAGCGGCAAGCGACCAAGGACGCGGGCGAGATCGCCGGCCTCGACGTCATCCGCATCATCAACGAGCCGACGGCGGCCGCGCTCTCCTACGGGTTCGGCAAGAACGTCGAGAAGACCATCGCCGTCTACGACTTCGGCGGCGGCACCTTCGACATCTCGATCCTCGAGATCGGCGCCCACGGCGTGTTCAAGGTCATCGCCACCGCCGGTGACACCTTCCTCGGCGGCGAGGACATCGACGCGCGGATCATCGACTGGCTGGTCCAGGGCTTCAAGGAAGAGCACTCGCTCGATCTTCGCCAGGACCGCATGGCGCTGCAGCGCTTGAAGGACGCGGCCGAGAAGGCCAAGTGCGAGCTGTCGTCGGTCCGCGAGACCGAGGTCAACCTCCCCTTCATCATCTCCAGCGGCCGTAACGAGGCGCTCCACCTCCAGCGCACGCTCTCGCGGCAGACGCTCGAGGAGCTGTCCGCCGATCTCATCGAGCGCACCGTCGACATCTGCCGGCAGACGCTGGAAGACGCCAAGCTGGAGAAGGACGAAATCGAGGAGGTCGTCCTCGTCGGCGGCATGACGCGCATGCCGCGCATCCAGTCCGCGGTCGCCGGCTTCTTCGAGCGCGAGCCGAACAAGGGGGTTCACCCGGACGAGGTCGTCGCTCTCGGCGCGGCCATCCAGGGCGCGGCGCTCACCGACGACAAGCAGGAGATGATCCTCCTCGACGTCACGCCGCACGCTCTCGGCATCATGACCTTCGGCAGCGTGTTCGAGGAGCTCATCCCCCAGAACACCACGGTGCCGACGCACCGGCAGAAGATCTTCACCACCAGCCGCGACAACCAGACGGCGGTGAAGATCATCGTCATGCAGGGGGAGAACGAGGACGCCTCGGCCAACGAGCTCCTCGGTGAGTTCATCCTCACCGGTCTGCGCCGCGCCCCCAAGGGGACCGTCGAGATCGAGGTGACCTTCGAGATCAACGCCGACGGCATCGTCTCGGTCCGCGCCAAGGATCTCGACACCGGGCTCGAGCAGTCGATCCAGGTCACCGCCTCGTCGGGCCTCACGCGCGACGAGATCAAGGACATGATCGACGCGTCCAAGGACGACCTCGTCGACCGCCGCGTCAGCGAGGACTTCGAGGCCGCCAAGCAGGAGGCGGAGAAGATCGTTGCCGAGATCGAGCGCCTGTTCCCGCAGGTCGAGCAGATCGTCGCCTCCAGCGACTTCGGCCGCGACGCCATCGAGAAGGCGCGCGCCATCGTCGACAAGGCGCGCGCGGCCATCGCCAAGAAGGACACCGCGGCCGTCAAGGAGCAGCTCGACGGCCTGACCCGCACACACCGCATGTTCAAGGGTGTCGTCGCCAAGACGTGAAGGTGAAGGAGCCCTGAGACCGTCGTAACCCCGGATCGAGAGCGCACGAATCGTGAGCACGCCGAACAAGCCCGATACTCCCGGCAAAGGGCTCGCGAGAGCCCTCGAGCTGGATCTCGATCTCGAAGAGGTCGACGCGGTGGCGCGCCACGACGACGACGACGAGACCGACGGAGCCGACGGCGAACGACCGACGGTGGCTCCACCTTTCGACGTGACCGCCTTCGCTCGCGAAGCGGACGACCGGCCGTCTCAGCATGGTCGGCCTCCCCCGCTGCCCACGGCGGCTCAGGCTTCGCCGAGCATCACACCCATGCGCGGTCCGTCGCAGACCCTGACCGACGAGGTGGAGCTCGAGAACGCGCGCAAACGCTCGGTCAACACGCACCCGCCGTCGATGCCGGCGAGCAAGGCGGAGACCGCGCCGCCGCCGGCGCTGACGCCGCCGAGCATGCCGGCGACCTCGCCGGTGGACACGCGCAAGACGGAGAGCTCGGCCAGGCACCCGGCCGAGCGCGAGCCGCCCACCCGCGTGGCGCGCGCCTCGGGCAACCTGCTGATGCTGGCCGACGCACGGCTGGCGTCGGTGGTCCCGCCGGCCAACAACCCGGGCAATGCCTGGTCGTCGATCGACCGCGGATGGAGCGCCGAGGACGAGGAAGCGCCGACCAACGAGGCCGAAACGATGATCCCCGATGCGTCGGCCAGCTCGCGCGAAATCGATCCTTCGGACACGTCTCTTCCGCCGGCGAGCGGTCACGTGGCGAGCGAGCCGCCGACGTCGAAACGTTCGCCGACCCTGCGCCCGGGTGCGCACACCGCCCCGACGCCCCCGGCGCACAAGCCGTTCGTCTCCAAGCGCGCCACCCGCGTATGGACCTCGGAGACCGCCTCGGTCGTCCCGGCCGCGCTGTCCCCGTCGACTCCCCCTTCGTCGGCCAGCGGACGCGAGGCGCGCGAGGAACGGGAGGTCAACGTCGCGAGCAGCGTGTCCCCCCCGGGCGAACGCTCGCCGCAGGTGGGCTCGACGCTCGAGGAGCGGGTCGAGCGCGCGCTCAGCGTGGCTCCGGAGAGCTTCTCCGACGAGACCGCGCTCCAGGCCGATCACCAGCGCGCCACCCCTTACCCCGGCGGTCGCACGACGCGCGAGCTCGAAGCTCCGCGCATCACGCCGCTGGCGGTGCCACGTCTCGGGTTCGAGGACGACCTCACCCTGGTCAAGCCGAGCGGCAGCGGCAGCTCGGTGCCCCCGACGCGCAAGGCGGAGACCGAGCCGACCCAGGAGATGCGCGAGCGCTTCTCCCTCGGCGACTACACCGGCGCGCTGGCCATCGCCGAGTCCATCCTCGAAGAGGCGAGCGACACACCCGCCGCCGGCGAGGCGCGCGAGTACGCCGAGAGCTGCCGCTCCGTCCTTCAACAAATGTACACCGCGCGCATCGGCCCGCTCGATCGCGTGCCGGTGGTGATGGTCCCGCGCGACCAGCTGCGCTGGCTGTCCATCGATCACCGCGCCGGCTTCGTGCTCTCCCACGTGGACGGCATCAGCAGCCTCGAGATGATCCTCGACGTCTCCGGCATGCCCGTGCTCGACACGCTGCGCATCCTCTGCGAGCTGAATCAGCAGCGCATCATAAGCTTCCGCTGAGACGCTAAACGCGAGAGGCGTCTACGCTTCGCGGGAGTGTCGTCAAGCTGTGCGTGAGGGGTACGTGCAAGTTGTGACGGGCTTTGCATCGCGCGTGCCGCATCGTGATGAAGCGGCTTAAAAGATGCCGTTCCATGAGCCCGCGCGGGCCCCTGCGTCATGACGCGAGAGCACGTCATCGGGGTTTGAGCCAGTCTTTCGACCACGTACAAATGAATCTTCGCGATCCCGACTCTTCGCGTTGCACCGATTGAAACACGCAGCTACACCCTAGTTCGTGGACGACGAGGGAGTGGACAGCGAGACGTCGCGATCGACGCAAGGGCCGGCCGGTCACGCGGGCGACGTCGAGCGGCTGCGACGCGATGTCGAAGGGGCGCTCAAGCGCGCGCTCGATCCCGCGGACGTGCTCCCGATGCTCCACCGCCTGGTGCGCAGCGCGCCGGCCGACAGTGACGAGAGCGTGTTCGCGCACCGGCAGCTCGCCGAGCTGATCGCCCCGCGTCATCCCTGGCGAGCGGCGCTCTACGCGCGGCGCGTGGTGGCGCTTCGGCCGACCGACGATCGCGGCTGGGCCATCCTCGCTTTCGCGCAGACCCTGCTCGAGAACTACCGCTTCGCCGCGTCGGCCTACGCGCGCGCCCTCACCTGCTCGCCGAAGAACCCGTGGTACGCGCACAACCTCGGGCACCTGCTCGACGTCGCGCTCGATCGCCCCAACGAGGCGCTCCCCTGGCTGGCCTCGG
>JAMFST010001391.1 GCA_026225435.1 Labilithrix luteola | reverse complement strand
TGGACGGTGATGGCGAGGGGCAGGAAGCCTTGTGACAGCATGTAGTCGCCGACAGAACCCGCCTCGCTGGGCCAGCGGAGCTTTCCGAGACGTACCTTCGTCGCGATCTCCCACGCGGACGCCGCGCTCACGAACACCTCGTTGGCAGCTTCGCTGAGCGCCTCGCCGACGCGCCTCGACAGCCTCGCGTCACCCGCCGCCCACCAGAGCAAGGCGTGAGTGTCGAGCAGCAGCCTCACTCGCCGTTCCAGGCCGCCAGCTCGGCGTCGGGGAGAGGCTCGAAGAAGGCGTCGTCGACGTGCACCAAGCCTCGGAGGGTGCCCGGCGCTCGCCGCGCCGCCGTCATGATCGGCACCAAGCGCGCGACGGGCGTGTTGCCTCGCGCGATGATCACCTCCTCGCCGGCCGCCGCCTGCTCGATGAGCCGCGAGAGATTCGTCTTCGCAGCGTGGATCGTAACCTTCATCCTCCAGCTTAGCTAAGCCGCCTAGCCGCGCCACTCAGCGCTGCATTCGCCGCAGCGCCTCCACCCTCTCCGCCGCGTCGTCCTCCGCGCTGGCGAGCTCTTCCAGGGTGGCGCGCAGGTCTGGCGAGGCGACCGTGTCGGCGGCGATGCGGACGCGGTCGTGCAGCTCCGGCTCCGGCGCGGCGCCCAGCGCGAAGGCCGCGGCGGCACGCAGCTCGGTGGCCGCGGTGGGGTCGTCGAGGACGTCGAGGAGCCCCTGCCGCTCGGCCGGGAGATCGCGGTAGCCCGCCGCACCGCGCCCGACGGTCGACAGATGCGCCGCCCACGCTTCGAGCGCGCGCCCGTCGCGTTCGAGCCCCAGCTCCGGAGCCGCGGTCGCCGTCCCCTGCGCGCGCCGTTGCCGGTAGCGCGCCCACGCCTTGTCGATCGCGGCGGCGACCTCGTCGACCGCACCGTGATTTGCCGTCGAGCGAGTGTGCAGTCGCACCGGCTCGCCGTGCTGCAGCATCACGTCGATCCCCTGCGGCACGGCGGCGGGGCCCGACGGCGTCTTCCAGCTTCGCAGAGCGGTCACCTCCTCGTAGGCGAGCAGGCGCGTGCGCCTCCGCAGGATGCCGCTGGTGATGGCGAGGCCGTCGTGACCGATCTCCAGCGCCACGGGCGAGCGCAGGCGCAGCGTGATCCAGAAGGTGAGGTGCAGCGCGAGGCCGACGATGAGCGCGATCGTCGAGGCCAGCTCGTGGGCCGGCGTCGGCCCGTCGAAGGCGAGCGCCAGCATCGGCACGAAGAGCACGGTCCACGCGCCCGTGAGCATGATGAAGGTGTGGCCGTCGACCCGCCCGAAGGGGATCCACGGCAGCACCCGCTTCACCCGCACGTGCCCGGCGTCGAGGTGGAGCTGCTCGAGCATCGCCTCGCCGGTGGCCTCGTCGGCGACGCGGAAGATGTACGAAGGTGCCCCCGCCCGCCCTTCGAGCCGGAGGAGCTTCGCGGTCATCCAGATCGGCCGCGAGACGACCCGGCCCGAGGCGAGCTTGGCGCGGTCGACCACGAGAACGCCGTCGCGCCGGATCCCCTCGCCGTCGATGTGCGCCGCGAAGGCACTTCGTGCGCGGTACGCCCCGACGCTCGCACCGAAGGTGGCCGCCACGGCGAAGATGCACAGGTAGGCCATCCACAGGAGCGAGACGGTCCGCTCGTCGAGCATCATGACGACGAAGGCCACGCAGGCGAGGAGGCTGAGCGCCCGCGCGACGTACGAGCGCGCGAGAGGCGTCACCTCGATCTCGCCGGCCGCGGTCATGCGCCGGGAGTGTCCGACGGAGGAGCAATCGGCGCAACGCGGGCTCCGCGGACCGTGCTGAACTGAACCGGTGACGAACCTCCGCACGCTGGGCACGCTCGCGCTCCTCGGACTTGGCACCCTCATCGCCTGCTCGTCGTCCTCGGGCGATGACGGCAACGGCGGTGCGGTCGGCGGAACCAGCGGCAGCGGGAGCGACGCCTCGGCGGCCTCGGGCGGGATCACCGGCACTGGCGGTTCGAACGACTCCGGAGCCAGCGGCACCGGCAGCGGGGGTTCTGGCGACGGTGGCGGCAGCAACGGCGACGCGAGCGGCGGCAACACGAGCAGCTGCCTCGGTCAGTCGCTCCTCGCCGATCTCGGCAAGACGAAGATGATCGTCGGGGGCCTGGTCGCCGACGCCACCGTCACCGCCGCGCCCATCGACCTGCGCTACATCTACATCTCGGGCGGCCTGTTCGACAGCGCGACCGCCTGCACCTCGTGCCTGTCGTGCACCTCGGGCGGGACGAGCTGCGCCAACGAGAACGGCGCGAGCGGTTGCGCGTGGTGGGGCTGCTGGCAATACGACAAGGACCCACCCGGCGAGACGGTGCGCACCCTGGACACCGCCGGTGAAGCGGCCAGCCCTGCGTATGTACCGATGTACACCTACTACGAGATCCGCAGCCTCAACGGCGGCACCGAGGGGGCGACCGAGGTGGCCGCCGCCAAGCAGGTGTCCATCATGCAGCGCTACTTCGCCGACTGGCGCTTTCTCCTCCAGCAGGTCGGCCAGAACGTCGCGCTCCTGCAGATCGAGCCCGACTTCTGGGGATTCGCCGAGGAGCAGAACACGGATCCGCATTCGCTACCCGCCGCCGTCGCTTCCGCCGACCCCACCGACTGCGCCTGCGTGTAGAACACCATTGCCGGGATGGGGCAGTGCATGGTGAAGATGGCGCACACCTACGCGCCGCACGCCAAGGTCGGCCTCCACGCCTCGGCGTGGGGCGGTGGCATCGACGCGACGTACAACACCGACCCGTCGGTCGACGTCACCGCGTACGCCAGGACCGCCGCCACCTTCCTCGCCGCGTGCGGCGGCGCCAGCGCCGACTTCGTCACCATCGAGACCAGCGATCGCGACGCCGGCTACTACACGTCGATCGGCCAGAACCGATCGTGGGACGCGACCAACAAGACGCTCCCCAACTTCACCCAGGCGCTCACCTGGGCCAAGGCGCTCACCGAGGCCCTCGCCGTACCGGCGCTCTACTGGCAAACCCCGCTCGGCAACGCGAGCCAGACGAACACCACCGATCACTGGCAAGACAACCGCGTCGACTACTTCTTCGCGCACATGGCCGACCTCGCAGCGGCGCACGTGATCGGCGTGGCCTACGGAGGCGGCGCCACGGGACAGACGACACCGGAGAGCGACGGCGGAAACTTCATCGCCAAGGTGAAGGCGTACGCCGCGAGCGGCGGGCAGGCGATGTGCCCGTGAGGGGGCGGGCGGCAGGCCCTGTGCTACCTTGGTATGACCGTGGCAAAGCGCACCGGAGCCACCGAGAAGATCAGCATCTCCGTGCGGTCGTCGGATCTCGCTGCGCTGCGTAGACGAGCCGACCGTCTCTACGACGGCAACGTGTCTGCGGTGATCGCCGAGCTCGCGGCGGACGCTGCCCTGTTCGAGAACATGGAAAAACTGCTCGAGAGCCTCGGCGGCGCAACCCTGACAGACGAAGAGCGCGCCGAGCTCGATCGCGATTGGGCGAGACCGGCCGCACCTACCGCAAAACCGACGTCCAAGAAGAAGAAGACGAGGCAGGCGGCGTGAAGCGGGACATCACGTTCGACACGGGGGCGCTGATCGCGCTCGAACGTCGATCCGAGCGCGCACGCAAGGTCTTGCGTCGTGCAATCGAGACGAAGGCTCGCATCACGGTCCCCTCGGTGGTGATCACGGAGTGGTGGCGCGCGCGTACCGACACCGGCGACGAAATCCTCGCGGCCTTCCGGGTTGAGCCCGTTTCCGCGTACATCGCGAAGATTGCCGGCGAGGCGCTGGCGCTCGTGCGCGGCGCCACGCCCATCGACGCTCTCGTCATGGCGTCGGCCGCGCAACGAGGCGACGTCGTGTACACCTCGGACGTCGACGATCTGCAGAAGCTCGCGTCCTACTTTCGGGACGTCCGCGTCTTCGGGATTGGGTGACGCTCGGCCATCCGCGTTGGATCGTCGGCGCCATCGCCGGCGATGAAGTATGAAGCTCAGTCGCGACGTCCGA
Source organism: Labilithrix luteola (assembly GCA_026225435.1). Taxonomy (GTDB): domain Bacteria; phylum Myxococcota_A; class Polyangia; order Polyangiales; family Polyangiaceae; genus JAMFST01. The sequence continues at coordinate 236 of JAMFST010001391.1, read as the reverse complement.
ACTCGCGCTCCGCGATCGACCGTCGAAGGACCTCACCTCGCTAACTCGCTCTCTCATGCGCGCGAGTGGAGCGACCTCAGATCAGATCGTCACGACGGGGCACGGCGGGGAGGTACCTTGGGACCGCTGCCGCGCGCGCTGCTGCCGCCGTCTCCTGCGACAGACGCCACTTCCACCAACGCAGCGGCCGCGCATCCACTCGCTCTCGCAGGCTGAATTCTGCGGACGTCGCGCAG
>JAMFST010000165.1 GCA_026225435.1 Labilithrix luteola | reverse complement strand
CGCCGCGATGGGGGATGTTCTCCACCAGGCCTGCCGCGTCGAGCCGGCGAACCGCCTCACGGATCGGCATCGCGCTCATCCGCAGCAGCTGCGCAAGCTCCTCGATCGGCAGCCGCGTGCCCGGCCGCAGCCGACCGGTGATGATCGCCGCTCACGGGGACTCCGCGCACTGCACTGTGGGCTCGGCCTCGGCGGCGGCCACCCGGGTCATGAAGCCGTCGAAGCCTTCGACCTTCCACGCCTCGAGCACGCGCTCGCCGACCGCTGCGCCTGGCACCAGGGCGACCACGCACCCTCCCCCGCCCGCTCCGGTGAGCTTGGCACCGAGCGCTCCGGCCGTGCGCGCGCTCGAACAGAGCCGCTCGATCTCCTCCGTCGACACGAAGAGGCCCGACAGCAGCATCTGGTTCAGGTCGAGGAGGCGGCCGAGGGCGAAGCGGTCGCCCGCCTCCAGCGCCAGCCGCGCGTTGCGGGTGAGCGAGGTGATCCCGTCGAAGGCCTGCTGCACCACCTGGGGACGACGCTCGCGCAGCGCGGCCACCGCCTCCACCATCGTCTTGGTGCTCGAGCTGATCCCGGTGTGCCCGATGCACAAGGTGAGGCTCGCCTTGGAGCGGATCGTCTCGAGCCGCTGCCCTCGCTGGAAGAGGACGCAGCCGCCGCGTGCAGCCACCGCACCGTCGATGCCCGAGGGGCTGCCGTGGAAGACGCGCTCCCAGGCCATGACCGCGTCGCCGAGCGCATCCGGCGAGGACCCGGGGGCGAGCGCTCGGGCGATGGCGACGCCCAGCGCCGCCGAACAGCCGAGGCCCGCGCCGGGAGGAAGATCGCTCTCCGCGACGACGGTGATCGCCTCCCGCTCGAAGGGCGTGGGCAGGCCGGCGGCGCGCGCCGCCTCGGCGATCACGTCGAGGACGGCCGCGAACGCTCGCGCGAGATCATGCCCCGGCTCCGTTGCCGCGACATCGACGTTCCAGTCACGAATGCGTAAACGATGCTGCGCGCGCGGCGACGTCGAATCCCCGGGCGCGGTGGACAGGCCCGGGCGGCGCTCGTCGATCCAGGCACGTGCCCCGCGCTCGATGCCGACGGCGAGCGCCGGGACGCCATAAACGACCGCGTGCTCGCCGAGGAGGATGACCTTCCCCGAGGCCAGGGCGGGAGCGGCGGCGCTTGCCAGTGGCAGGCCTCCGGCGAGACCGGTCACGACTCCCGTCACGTCTCCGGACGAGGGCGAGCTCTCAGTGGACATAGCGGGGGGGAGCGTAGAGGCGAAGATGCACTCCGTCAACGCGTCAACCCACGCGTTTCTCGATGAATCTCGACAAGTTTCAGTTTTCTCTGAAAAAAGATGGCGGCCAGGGAGCCGACCCTACTTACGGTTGAGCCTGAAGAGCTTGGCTGATGCGCCGCGAAGGACCGTGCTAATCTCGGCCGACCGCGAATGACGAGCGACGCGCACGATTTTGTCCACACGTTCTTCAAGAAGGGCGCGGAGTTCACCGAGGAGCTGCTCAAGGACAACGAGCGGCTGCGATCGCGCACCGTCGATCTCGAGCACGAGAACGCGGAGCTGCGCACCCAGCTCGCCAGCGACGAAGCTGCCCGCGAGCTCCTGAAAAAGATCCAGCAGCTGGAGAAGGACAAGCACGAGCTGCTGTCCCGCATCCACGAGGCTGGGGTGAGCTCGTCGCGCTTCTCGACCCGCTTCGCCGAGGTGGAGGAGGAGCTGGCGCAGCTGGCCAACCTCTACATCGCGAGCTACCAGCTGCACTCGAGCCTCGACGGGCCGAACGTGGTGCGCCACCTGCGCGAGCTGCTCGCGCAGCTGGTCGGCGCCAGCGCCTTTGCCGTCTACCTGCACGACGAGAAGAAGCAGATGCTCACGGCGCTCATCAACGACGGCGGCCACTCCGATGCGGATATCCCGGTCGGCCGCGAGGCGCCGCTCTCCGGCGTGATGGCGCAGATGGCCGAGCGCGCGTACCTCACCGGCATCCCCTTCATCGCCGAAGGGCAGCTGTCCGAGGTGGTCGGGCCGGTGGCCTGCGTGCCGCTGAAGATGGACGACCGGGTGGTCGGCGTGGTCGTGATCGACCGCGTGCTGGCGCAGAAGGAGCGTTTTTTGCCCGTCGACTTCGAGCTCTTCAAGATGCTCGGCGGACATGCCGCGACGGCGCTCGCGGGGGCGATGCTGTTTCGCGTCGCCGGTGGAACGTTGCCCGAGGTGGAACCGTTCCGCCATGATGTGCGGAGAGGCCGATGACGAGCACGAAGGACGGCGGAGGAGCAGCGGGAGGACCGCGCGAGTACTCCTGCCT
>JAMFST010001390.1 GCA_026225435.1 Labilithrix luteola | reverse complement strand
GGTCACGTGATCAGCGAGCCGCCGCGAGTCGGGCCCGTAGCTCCCTCACCCGCACCTCGGCCTCCTTGCGCGCGGCGCTGGGCCCGGGGTGAGCCGCTGCCGCGGGTCGCTTCGCCGCGAGCGACGCCGTGGCTGCCGCGAGGAACCCGCCGTCCCGCGGCGACTGGAAGGTGCCGATGGGACCGAGCGCGATGGCCACGGGCGACGAGCGCTGGTAGCTGGCGGTCCCCTTGATCCTCGGCGCGTACGCAGCGCTCGCCTGATCGACCGCGGCTTGCGAGACGTCGGCATCGGCGGCGCGCGCCTGCACGTCGAAGCTGGTCTCGCGCGCGCGCCGGGCGGCATGATCTGCGGTGAGACCACCGGTCCGACCGACGAGCGCGGTGAGCTGCGCCTCGAGCACCTCCGCCGGGGCTGCCGGATCGGCGAAGGCGAGGGGGGACACGGTCTGCGCGATGGCCGCTGCGGCCACCGCGAAACGAAGAGACGACTTCACGGGGAGCTCCTTGTGCGAGTCAGTGACCGACGGGGGCATCGCCGCCGCGCTGGGGCTTCTGCGTGAGGAGCAGGAGCGGGATCATGCAGGCGGTGGTGCAGCCGAGGACCCAGAGAACGTCGATGTACGCGAGCGTGGCGGCCTGCTGGTTCACCTGCTGCGCCATCGAAGCGAGCGCCCGGTGCGTCGCCTCGACCGCCGACGCGCCGCTGCGCGCGAAGCCGGCGGTGAGCGCGGTCAGGCGCGCTTGAAATGGAGCGTCGAAGCTGGAGGTGTGGGCGGCCAGCTGCGCCTGGTGCGCCTGCGTGTGGCGGGCGACCAAGGTGGTCACCATGGCGATGCCGATGTCGCCGCCCATGTTGCGCGAGAGATTCACGATGCCGGAGACCGCGTTGGTCTTCTCCGGCGCGACGCCGGTGTACACGAGCGTGTTGATGGGGACGAAGAGGAACGCGAGCCCTACCGACTGGTACACGCGCAGCAGCGTCGCCTGCCGGAAGTCGATCCCCTGGTACAGGTGGCTCGTCATGTAGAAGAGCGACGCGGACAGCACGAGGAAGCCGAAGGCGATGAGCCTTCGCGGGTCGACCTTGCTCACCATGCGGCCGACGAAGGGGAGCAGCAGGATGACGACGAAGCCGCCGGGCGAGAGCGCCATGCCGGCCTGCTCGGCCGAGTAGCCCATGAGCGTCTGGGTGTACTGCGGCAACAGGACGGTGGTGCCGAAGAGCGAGATGCCGAGCGTCAGCATCATCACGTTGGAGGCGGCGAAGTTGCGATTCTTGAAGAGGCGTACCTCGACGATGGGGTGCGGGTGGCTCCACTCCCAGGCGACGAAGGCGGTGAGCGCCACGGCGGCCACGATCGAGCAGCCGACGATGAAGTGGGAGTGGAACCAATCGTCCTCTTGCCCCTTGTCGAGCACCAGCTCGAGGGCGCTGAGGCCGAGCGCGATCAACCCGAGCCCGACGAAGTCGACCGACTGCCGCCGCTCGTCGAGCACGCGCAGGTGGGGCGGGTCGCTGACGAAGTGATTGGCGAGGAAGAGCGAGGCGACGCCGACCGGCACGTTGATGAAGAAGACCCAGCGCCAGTCGTAGTGGTCGGTGATGAAGCCGCCGAGCGTGGGGCCGATGGCGGGCGCGAGGACGACGGCCATGCCGTAGATCGCGAAGGCCATGCCTCGCTTGGCCGGCGGGAAGGTATCGGCGAGGATCGACTGCTCGGACGGCCCGAGCCCTCCACCGCCGAGCCCCTGCAGGATGCGGAAGAAGATGAGCGTGCCGAGCGAGGGCGCCAGCCCGCACAGGAGCGACGAGACGGTGAAGATGGCGACGCAGGAGAGGTAGAAGCGCTTGCGTCCGACGCGCGAGGCGATCCAGCCGCTGATCGGCAAGATGATGGCGTTGGCCACCAGGTACGAGGTGAGCACCCAGGTGCTCTCGTCCTGGCTCACCGACAGGCTGCCGGCGATGTGCGGGAGCGAGACGTTGGCGATGCTGGTGTCGAGCACCTCCATGAAGGTCGCCATCGTGACCACCAGCGCGATGACCCACGGGTTGTGACCGCCGGTCCACCCGGTGGCCATGTACGCCGGGCGCTCCGGCTTCCGGGCAGCTGTCACCGGCTGGGGGCTCATTCGAGACGGACTCGCGGCTCGACCGACATGCCGGGGCGCAGGCGCTCCATCCCCGCCTGCCCCGGCTCGAGGTGGATGCGCACCGGGATGCGCTGAACGACCTTCACGTAGTTCCCCGAGGCGTTCTCCGGCGGGAGCACGCTGAAGCGCGAGCCGGTCGCGCCGCCGATGCTGTCGACGGCGCCGTGCAGATCGAGATCGAGCGCGTCGACGTGGACGACGGCGGAGAGACCCGGGTGCAGCCGCTGCAGCTGCGTCTCGCGAAAATTCGCCGTGACCCACACGTCGTCGGTGCGGGCGAGCGCCATGAGCTGCTGACCGGGGGCGACGTGGTCGCCGAGGCTGAGCGACTTCTTGCCGACGATGCCGTCCATCGGCGCGAGCACCTGGGCGTACGAGAGATTGAGCTCCGCCTGCTCGAGCTGTGCCTTGGACGCGTCGAGCTGCGCTTGCCGCCAGACGACCGACGCCTTGCGCGTCTCGATCTGCCGCGGCGCGTTCGACTTCACCTCCTCGAGGCGGCTCTGCATGGCCGTGAGATGCGCCTCGGCCTCGCGGACCATGTCGTTGGCGGCCTGCGTCGCCTGGTGTGCCGCTTCCACGTTGGCGGTCGAGGCCCGGGCCGCGCTGGTGTGCTGGTCGAGGTCAGACTTGCTGATGGCGCCGGAGGCGATGAGCTGCTCGGCGCGGCGTCGCTCGTCCTGGATGTTGCCGTCGTTGGCCTGCGCCTGGGCGAGCTGCGCGGCGGACTGGCTGGCCACCTTCTTCGCCTGCGAGACCGCCGCCTGCGCCGAGAGCAGGTCGGACGACGACGAGGAGACCGACGCGAGGTTCGAGCTCTCGGTGATGTGGACGCTCGGATCTTCGACCCGCAGCTGCGCGTCGGACTGCGCGACCTGCGCCCTGGCCAGCGCGACGGCCACCTTCAGGTCCTTCGGATCGATCTCCGCGAGCACGTCACCGGCCTTCACCACCTGGTTGTCGACGACGTGGACGGCGATGACGTTGCCGCTGACCCGCGGCGAGATGTTGCTGATGTCGGCGTCGATGGCGGCGTCGTCGGTGTCCTCGAACCTCCGCTCCTGCGCCCAGTAGGAGAGGCCGGCCACCAGGAGCGTGGCGGCGACTCCGAGGACCAGTGGGCGCTTGCTGCGGGGGCGAACCGCCGCTTCGTTCGTGTCGGTCAGGACCTGCGCTTGCGTCGTCGTGCTCATCGAAGAAGCAAGGTGCGCTATTCGTACTGGTGGAACTAGGCGCCTTCGATTGCATAGACTGACCAACGAGGTTGCATAATCATGGTCTCGTGAGCGCGGACTACGAAGCGATGGAGACGTTCGTGGCGGTGGTGCGCGCCGGCAGCTTTCGCGGAGCGGCGGACGCGATGCGCATCCCGCGCTCCACCGTCAGCCAGCGCGTGGCGCGGCTCGAGGCGCAGCTCGGCGCCCGGCTGCTCGAGCGCACCACCCGGAGCGTGCGGGTCACCGCGGTGGGGACCGGGTATCACGAGCGCTGCGCGCGCATCGTCGCCGAGGTGGAGGAGGCGAACCTCGCCGTCGCCAACGTGAACACCGCGCCGCGCGGCGTCTTGCGCATCGGCTGCACCCTGCTCTTCGGCCACGTGCACCTGGCGAGCATGGCGGCCGCCTTCGTCCAGAAGTACCCCGACGTCTCCATCGAGATCGTCGCCACCGATCGCCGCCTCAACCTCGTGGAAGAGGGGCTCGACGTCGCCGTGGTCGTCGCCGGCACCGAGGAGAGCGCCAGCTTCGTCGTTCGCAAGATCCAGGCGCTCGAGCTGCAGGCCTTCGCCTCCCCCGACTACCTCGCGCGGCGCGGCGTCCCGCGCGAGCCGGAGGAGCTGCGCGACCACGCGTGCGTCGTCTTCGGCGACTCGCGGCAGGTGACCTGGCTGTTCGAGAGCCAGCGGCCGACCACGCCGGCTCGCAGCGTGCGCATCGACGGCCGCCTCGCCATGAACTCGCTCATGATGGTGGCCAACGCGGCGGTCAACGGAGCGGGCGTCGCGCTCCTCCCGTCGTTCATGTGCGCCGATCACCTGCGCGCCGGGCGACTCGTCTCCGTGCTCGAGGGATGGGTCTCGGGCCGCGGCGAGCTGCGCGTCGTCTACCCGAGCACCCGCCACCTCGCGCCCCGCGTGCGGGTGTTCGTCGACGAGCTGCTGCAAAGCTACGCCACCGCGGCCCGCGCTCTGCTGGAGCTCCTTCCGCAGCCGCCCGACGGTTCTCGGAAATCCAGGAAGCCGGTCGGCTATCGTGAACGGTCTCCGCGATGACGCCATTTTCCCGCCGCGCTCTGGTCGTCACGGGGGCTGTCGCCGTCGTCGCTGCCGCGAGCTGGAAGTGGCAGCGACGCGCGCTCCCCTCGACGATCCTCGACCTGCGCCCGCTCGATGCGACGCACGTGGCCGTCATCCGCCGGGATGCCCGCGCCGCCGGCGACACGGCCTACGAGGACTCCTACGTGGAGCAGCTCTCGGCGAGCGCGCGCGCCTGGCGGCAGAGGCTCCCGCAGACGCTCGATCTCAACGCCGGCGTCACCTTTCGTGACAACTCCGTGGTGGTCGGCGACACGCTGGTGGTGCGCGGCGTGTACCAGGTTGGTCGCAGCGAGCGCCCGCGTCTCTTCGGGCTGCGCGCGGAGGACGGCGAGGTGATGTGGACCGCTTCGCCGCTGGCGGACGGGTCGGCGATCTCCCCGATCTCGCGCCCGGCGGCGGCGGCGCTCCTCGCGACCCCGGATGAAGTCGTGGCGTTCTTCTCCACCGGTAAAGGAGACGCGGAACGCTTGCTGGCCATCGCCTACGAGGCGGCGAGCGGGCGCGAGAGGTGGCACGCCGAGCTCCCCGCGCCGCTGGTGCCGCGGCCGATCTGGCTCCGCGGGAACCTGCTCCTCGTCTCCACCGACGACGGCGTCACCGTCCTCGACG
>JAMFST010001389.1 GCA_026225435.1 Labilithrix luteola | reverse complement strand
TCGGCGAGCTGGTGACCGCGCTCTTCACCCACGACGCGAAGCTCATCGCGCCCGCGTCCACCCTCGACCAGCAGACCGCCACGCTGCGCCAGCACGAGCGCGCCTTCGGCGAGGGGCTGCAGCTGGTGAACATCCTCAAGGACGCGATCAACGACGCCGACGACGGGCGCGTCTACCTGCCGCCGTCGGTCCCGCGCGAGCAGGTCATCGAGCTCGCCCGTCAGGACCTGGTGAGCGCGCGGGCGTACATCGCGGCGCTGACAGCCGGGCACTCGCCCGGTGGGTACCTCGCCTTCACCACGCTCCCGGTGGAGCTGGCCGAGCGCACGCTCACGCTGCTCCACGAGCAGGGGGCCGGCGCGAAGGTGCCGCGTGAGGAAGTGCTCCAGCTGCTCGGCCAGGTTCACCGGCTGACCGAGTAGGAAGACAGACAAGGGCTGCCCACCACCGCCGCGGCTCCGCAGCGTCGACTCCTCCCCAATCGCGTGCTCGCGCTCCGCGCTCCGCGCGCTCAGGGAGGAGTGAGAAGCGAACGGTGCTGAGGACCTTCAGGGCGTGAGATCTTGAGTCATCGCGGCCACGCCGTCCTTGCCGGCGCTGCCGCCGGGGGCCGTCGGAGCGTAGGTGTTGCCGTCTCCGTTGTTGCCCTCGGTGCCTCCAGTGCTCGCGGGCCCGCCGTTGCCTCCGGCGCTAGCGACGGTCAGTGTGACGGTGCCAGCTTGCGTGGGTGCTGTCCCGAGGAAGCCGATGGCGACCGAGAGACCGCCGGCGCCCCCGCCTCCTCCTGCGCCGCCGGCGCCGTTACCGCCCGAGGCACCGCTGCACGCGCCGGCTCCGAAGCTCCCTCCCGGTTGTCCGGGCTGCCCATCAGCGCCGGCGGATCCGCTTCCTGCCGCAGCGGCACTGAGCGTCGAGGTGTCGACCGCGACGGTGCTCATGAAGGTCAGCAGCGCGAAGCTGCTGCCACCTGCGGCGCCCGCGGGGCCGCCTGCACCGCCGCAGCCTCCAGCACCGCCACCCCCACCTCCCGAGGTGTTCTTGCCACCGGCGCCTCCGCCGCCTTGCCCGGGCCCGCCATTCCCGCCGACGCTCCCTTGGGAGGGGGCCCAACCCGTCGCGCTGAGCGCGCCCCACGCGGTCGCACCTGCGGCGGCCGTCGCGGGCGAGCCATTCGCGCCAGGATCGCTACCGGCGCCGCATCCCGCGCCGGCGCTCCCCTTCCCAGGGGCTCCATCGTACCCGTTGTCGACGCCTTCGCCTGCCGCATTGGCTGGCACCCCTACCTTCCCATCGACGGTGGCGTTGCCACCATCGCCACCGGCAGACCCAACTCCGTCGGTGCAGAGCATGTTCGCGCCGCCCCCTCCACCGGCGCCACCGATAGGCGCGCTGCCATCGGGTGCCGCGGCAGCCGTCCAGTTGCTGCCAGTCACGGACGCCGTCGCGCTGAGGCCAGCCCCGGCCTTCAACGTTACGCGGCGAAGGGTCACTCCCGTGCTGCTCGCCACGAATGCCGCGACGCTCGAGGGCACCGGCGTGGTCCCCGCAGGTCCATCGACCTCCACATCTTCCACGTTCACGCCGCTCACGCCCGTGAGAGTGAGCGCCGTGCCCGCCGCAGTCGGCGCAATCGTCACCTGGTTCCCGGCGCCGTAGCTCCAGTCACTGCACGACCACCCACCGTACAGACTCACGCTACTCGCGACTGTCACCGGCTCAGCGTACGTCCCTGCACAGATGTACACGCGCGAGCGCCCGCTCGACACCGCCTTGCCGACGCTCTTGAACGGGCTCTCCTTCGTACCGGCGTTCGTGTCGACGCCTCGGTTCCCATCCACGAAGACGCCCACCGCATCTGTCACGCACAGCGTTGCGGCATCCTTCGGATCCGCCGTCAGGTCGCACGTCGGAGGTGCAGCCTCCGGCGAGCCGGCCTCGCCGCCGTCCAGCGTCGTCGCATCCGACGAGCCGTCCAGCCGCCCCCCGTCTCCGCTGGCGTCCGCGCTCGCATCCGCCGTTTCACACGTCGCGTAGTCGCAGATGTTCGTATCGGCGCACCCCGCCGCAAGCGCGATGGCTGTCAGCGCGGGGGCAAAAAGGGACATGGCGTGAACGAGGCGGCGCATGAGATCTCCAAACAATGAAAGTGAACCAAGTCGCCAGGGCGATCAGAACTTGAAGGACAAGCCCTGCCCGGCGGGCGCTGGCAGGGTGGTCTTCGCGGCCGCACCGTCGGGTGCGGATTTCGGCCAGAGGATCCCGACCACGACACTGGCGGCGACGAGCGCTCCGCCGACGGCGAAGGACGCCACCGAGACGTTGTGATCGTCTCCATAGGCAGAGAGGCGATCGCTCGCCTGCGCGCATCGTGGATCGGAGGGGCAAACCGCGCCGCTCACCAAGCTCGTCACGTCGCCGTGTGCCGAAGATGCTTTGGCGGCAAATACGCCCCCGAGAATCAGGCCCGCGACGCCCAGGGCGCCGACGGAACCCGCAGTGGTTGCCGTCCCTCTTCGAGCAGCGGACGACAGGGGTGCCCACCTTCGTCGCGGCTCGCCCGCGGTGCAGGGGGCGGTCACGACGCAGATACGATGCGTCGGAACGTCCCGCAGGTACCCTTCGAACTCTTCACGGGAGCGACTCGTACTGCTGAATCGCTCCCGCGAGGCCCGCGGCTCCGGTGGCGCCTGCGTTGCCGGGATTGCCGTTCCCACTATTGCCAACCGCAAAGGAGCCTGCGGCGCCACCTCCCCCAGGCGAGCCTGCCGTGCCCGTCGTAATGCCCGCATGTGTGGCGGCGGTCGAAGCCGTCGAACCATCAACGCTCGGCGCGGCGCCTGAGAACAAGAGGCCGAACG
>JAMFST010001388.1 GCA_026225435.1 Labilithrix luteola | reverse complement strand
CACCAACGACATCTTCACCCGCGAGGACGCCGAGTTCCTCCAGCGAAACGAGGCGCTCGCCTCCGAGCGCATCCGCGCCGTCGAGACCGGCGGTTGCCCCCACGCCGCCATCCGCGAGGACATCAGCCACAACCTCGACGCGCTCGACACCTTGATGCACGACCTGCGCGGCGGCGCTGGCGACGGAAGCGGCGATCTCGAGCTGCTCCTCCTCGAGAGCGGCGGTGACAACCTGGCCGCCCAGTTCAGCCGCGAGCTGGTCGACTACACCCTGTACGTCATCGACGTCGCCGGCGGCGACAAGGTGCCGCGCAAGGGCGGGCCGGGCATCACGCAGTCAGACCTCCTCATCATCAACAAGACGGACCTCGCGCCCCACGTCGGCGCCAGCCTCGAGGTGATGGATCGCGATGCGCGCAAGATGCGCGGCGACGGCCCGTTCGTGTTCGCGCAGGCGACGCGCGGCGTCGGGCTCGAGGAGATCATCGGCCATGTGCTCGCGGCGAAGAAGGCGGCGACGGGCAGCTGACGGCTCGTCCGGCCCCCCCGGAATTTGACCATCACCAGCGCACATGCGACTACATAGGACATGATCGGTCGAGGATCAGGGCGGCGCGCCCCTCGCTTTGCGCTGCTCGCCTGCGCGCTCACCGCTTCGCAGGCTGCGCTGGCGGCTCCGGCAACGACGACGAAGCCGACGGCCACCGCCAAGGTGACGTCGGTGACGCCCACGGTGAAGACCGGGTCGGGCGCCCCTTCCAAGGCTGCTGCTGCGGCCACGTCGAAGGCTGCCGCGTCGGTCAAACCGAGCGCCGGTCGTCGCGCCATCGCCGGCGGGCCGACCACCGACGACGCCTCGCTCGGCGCCGAGACCGAGGAGCTGCGCGCGCTCGCCGCGGCCGAACGGGAGCTCTTTCCGCCGGCTGGTGTCGTCGCCACGCCCTGGCCCAACGAGCTGCCGTCGCCGCTCGCTCGCGAGCCGAACGCGCCGCGCGTGCACACCTCGGGGCTCCCGCCGGAGCCGGTCCCCTCGTCACCGCCGGTGGCCGAAGGTGGGCGCGATCTGCACTGGATGGAAGGGCTGGAGATGCCCGACCTGCCGGTCCGCTGGGAGCCGCACCTCGTCAAGTACCTCGAGTTCTTCAAGAACGATCCGCGCGGTCGCCAGCTCTTTGCCGTCTGGCTGCGCCGCTCCGGTCGCTACCGCGAGTCGATGCGCAAGGCGCTGCGGCAGAAGGGGCTGCCCGAGGATCTCGTCTGGCTCTCCATGATCGAGAGCGGCTTCGACGCCACGGCCCGCTCGCCGGTCGGCGCCGGCGGTCTCTGGCAGTTCATGCCGCAGACCGGAAAATTGTACGGCCTGGCGCAGGACCGCTGGCTCGACGAGCGCTTCGATCCCTCGCACGCTACCCTGGCGGCGGCCGACTTCCTCGCCGACCTGCACCGTCGCTTCGGCAGCTGGGAGCTGGCCATCGCCTCGTACAACATGGGCTACGGCGGGATGCTCTCGGTGGTGAAGCGCTACAACACCAACGACTACTGGGCGCTCGCGCGGCTGGAGGCGGCGCTCCCCTGGGAGACCACGCTCTACGTCCCCAAGATCGTCGCCGCGGCCATCGTCGCGCGCAACCTGAAGACCTTCGGCTTCGCCGACGCGGCGGTCGATGCGCCGCTCGACGGGGACGAGGTCGCGGTGCCGCCGGGCATCGCGCTGAGCGCCGTCGCGCAGGCGGCGGGGACCACGGTGCACGAGCTCGAGGTGATGAACCCACAGTACCGTGCCGGTCGCACGCCGCCGGATCCGAGCAGCAGCGGCGGCTACCCGGTCCGCGTCCCCGACGGGCGTGGCGACACCTGCACCGCGGCCCTGGCCAAGATGAAGAGCGGGACGCCGGCGACCGATCGCTACGTGGTCCGCTTCGGCGACACGCTCGAGCAGATCGCCACCGCGCACAAGACGACCGCCACCAAGCTCGCGGAGCTGAACGGGATCCACGCCGGCGAGATGGTCCACGGCGGCGCTGTGCTCCTCGTCCCGCACGGAAGCGGTCCGGCGCCAGGCGTCTCCGCCCCCGCAGCCACCGGGCTCGCCGCCAACACCGCCAGCCCGGCCGCACCGTCCT
>JAMFST010001387.1 GCA_026225435.1 Labilithrix luteola | reverse complement strand
GGTGATGGAGGACTGGCACAACCTCGGCCCCGACTACGACCGCACGCTGCTCGCCTGGAACACGCGCTTCCAGGAGGCGTGGCCGGAGCTGCGGGCGAGCTACTCGCCGCGCTTCAAGCGGATGTGGGAGCTGTACCTGCTCGGCTTCGCCGGCGGGTTCCGCGCGCGCGCCTGGCAGGTCTGGCAGATGGTCCTGAGCAAGCCGGGGCGCCTCCAGCCGCCGTGCCGCACGACATGAGCGGTCGCGCGCGCGTCGCGGTCATTGGCGGAGGGGCGGCGGGGATCGCAGCGGCGCACTCGCTGGCGAGCGACGGAAAGCACGAGGTGACGCTCTTCGAGGCCGAGCCTCGGCTCGGCGGGCATGCTCACACGGTCATGGTCGACGACGGTCGCGGCGGCACGGTGGGCGTCGACACCGCCTTCCTCATCTACAACGCGCGCCACTATCCAGCCTTCGTCGCCCTCCTGCGCGAGCTCGGCGTCGAGGGGGACACGGCCGCGGCGGAGATGTCGACCTCGTTCATCGACGAGGACCGCCAGGTCCGTTACGCGCTTGGCCGCGGCCGCGGCCTCGGTGCGCTCTTCGCGCCACCCACCGCCGCGCTTCGCCCGCGTCACTGGCGGCTGCTGACCGAGCTGCTCGTCTTCCGTCGTCGCGCCGCCGCCGACGTGGCGCTCGATCGCATCGGTCCGACCGTGACGCTGGGCACCTACCTCGCGTCGTACTCCGAGCTGTTTCGCGAGTGCTTCGTCGTCCCGCTGGCGGCGGCGATCTGGTCGCTCCCCGACGACCTGGTCCTGCAGTATCCGGCGCGCAGCATCCTCGAGTTCTTCCGCAACCATCAGCTCCTCGGCGGCGACAGCGGCGACGCCTGGCGCACCTTCCCGCGCGGGAGCCGCACCTATGTCGACGCCTTCGCCGCGCGCTTCCCCGGCCGGCTGCGCCTGGGCACGCGGGTCGACGAGGTCCGCCGCGACACGGTCGACACGCGACGTGGCCCGGTGACGATCGTGGCAGAAGGCACGCGCGAGGTCTTCGACGCCGTCGTCCTCGCCACGCACGCGGACGTCAGCCTGCGCCTCCTCGCCGACACGACAGACGACGAGCGCGCCCTGCTCTCCCCCTGGCGCTACCACCCCAACACGGTGATCCTCCACGGCGACGAGCGCTGGGTCCCCGAGGCGCGCCTGCGATCGAGCTGGAACGTGGTGCACCGCGACGGGCGCCGGGTCGTCACCTACGATCTCAACCGCGTGCAGTCGCTGGCCAGCGCGCGGTCCTACTTCCTCACGCTCGGCGATGTTCCCGTCGACCCGGCGCGCGAGGTGGCCCGCTTCGTCTACCGCCACCCGATCTTCTCCGCCGCCTCGGTGGCCACGCAGCCGGCGCTACGCCGGCACGACGGAGACCGCCGGACGTACTTCTGTGGGAGCTACCACGGGCACGGCTTTCACGAGGACGCCGTCGCCTCGGCGCGCCTTGCCGTCCGCAGCCTGGATCGGCAGCTCGCGGCGGTTCAACCCGTCGACGACGGGGCATCGGTCACGAGCGGGAGGGCGACGGTGACCGTGAGACCGCCCGAGGCGGTGTGGGCGAAGGCCAGCGTCCCTTCGTGACGCTCGACGATGGCGCCGACGATGGACAGGCCGAGGCCGTGACCTCCGCGCCGCCGATCGCGAGCCGCATCGACGCGGAACAGGCGCTCGCCAAGCCGGGCGAGATGCGCATCGGCCACGCCCGGGCCGCGGTCTTCTACGGTGATCACCGCGAGCAGGCCGTCTAGCGCCACGCGCACGCGGATCGATCGGTCAGGGGGTGAGTAGCGGCGGGCGTTGCTGATCAGGTTGGTGAGCACCTGGTCGATGCGCTCGGGGTCGATACGCGCGAGGGCCGGCGTCGCGTCGAGCTCGATCGGCGCCCCCTCCTGTGCACCAAAGCGCTCCACCACCTGCTCCGCCAGCGAGGCGAGATCGGCTGGCGCGCGCTCGAAGCCGACGTCCGGATCGTCCAGCTCGGCGAGATCGCGGATGTCCTCGACCAGGCGAGCGACGCGCGAGGCCTCCC
>JAMFST010001386.1 GCA_026225435.1 Labilithrix luteola | reverse complement strand
CGTGGTCGAGCAGCGCCTCGAAGGCGGCAGCGGGAAGGCGGGCACGCCGTGATCATCACCTGTCCGACCTTCGTGGCGCGGGTGACCGCGATGCAGGAGGCGGCGCTCGGCCCGCTCCAGCGCGCCCAGTGCCGCGTGCATCTCCTGTATTGCCGGGACTGCCAGCGCTACCTGCAGCAGATGGAGCAGATCACGGCGGCCGCACGCGTCGAGCAGCCGCCCGAGGAGCCGGACGCGGCGAAGCTCGACGCGCTCAAGAAGCTGCTCCCGCCTAGAAGCTGACGCCCCGCGCGGAGCCCGCGCTCTTCATCGCGTGGTACACCTTGCTGTCGAACGAGTCGGGGCTGGGGGCGGGCGCGCTCGACGACTTGTACGCCTCGCGCTTGGCGCTCAGATCCTTCACCTGGGCGACCAGCGCCTCACGTTCGCCGCGCTTGCGATCCACGTACGCCTGGCGGTCGGCCGGGCTCAGCGCGCGCAGCTCGTCGGGGAGATCTTCGGGGCGCGCGGTGGCGACGGCCGTGGGGGCGGCGCGCACCAGGTCGAAGCTTCCGCTCGCGGCCGGAGCGTCGGCGGCGGCGCCGAAGAAGGCGGCTCGGTCGGCCTGCGCCGCCGGATCTGCGGTCAAGCTGCGGTGAACGGCCTCGTCCTCCGCGGCGCGCTCGGCGGCGCTGCCGGTGTGCACCTCGGTGGCGGCCAGCTTGGCGTTCAGGCTGGCGAGCTCTTTGTCGAACGGCGTGACCACCGTGGCCACGCCGCCGGACGCGTCGATGGTCGCCACCTCGCCGTCGGTCGGTGTGGCAAAGCGCTGCCAGGCAGCCAGCGTGTCGGTGTCGTTGCCGCAGCGGATGCCGGTGATGCGGACCTGCTTCTCGCGCGCCTCGGCCACCACCGAGGCGACGGTGATGCCGTCCTGGTAGTCGAGATGAGGAGGCGCATCGCCCACCAGGTAGATCAGCTTCACCGCCTGCGGATCGTTCGACCATGATTCGTCGAGCGAGTCCTTCAGCCCCTTGAGCACGTGCTCCGGCCCGTCACCGCCGCCGCCCGCGGTGAGATCGGTGAGGCGCGCGTAGACCCGGTCGAGGTCGGGGGTGAGATCGAGCTTCTTGGTGACGTACTCGTCGCCGCGATCGCGGAAGGCGACCAGCCCGACGCGCAGCTCCGGCGTCGGCTGCCCCTGCTGCGCCAGGCGCGCCAGGTCCCAGATCTTCGCCTTGGCCGCGGTGATCATCCCGGACATCGACGAGGTGGTGTCGAGCGCGAAGACGATGTCGACCACCGGGTGCGGCTTCGGATGCGCCGCCGGTTGCGGGTCGTCCTTCACCAGCTCGGCGATCGGCTGCACCGACACGGGCGGGCTCTGTCGCCCGGAATGCCAGAGGTAGATCCCCCCGCACGAGAGGACGACGGCGGCAGCAGCGGCGGTGGCGGAGGACCCTTTGCGCATGCCCCCTCCGACGTCCGCCCCGGCAGATCGATCTGAACAGACCTGCTATTGCAGTCTCATGAGCGCAACTGCCGCCGGGGTCGACTTCGACGTCGCCGTTCTCGAGCGTTACCTGGCCGAGCACGTGCCCGGCTTCGAGGGGCCCATCGACCTCGGGTTCATCGAAGGGGGGCAGTCGAACCCCACCTTCCACGTGCGCACGCCGGGTGGTCGCTACGTGCTGCGCAAGAAGCCGTCCGGCGTGCTCGTCCCCTCGGCGCACGCCGTGGATCGCGAGTACCGCGTGATGCGCGGCCTCGCCGGCACCGACGTCCCCGTGCCGCAGGCGCTCGTGCTCTGCGACGACGCGAGCATCATCGGCACACCGTTCTACGTGATGCGCTTCGTCGAGGGGCGCACCCTGTGGGACCCGGCGCTCCCCGGCGAGACCAACGAGATCCGCGGCAAGATGTACGAGGACCTGAACCGCGTCCTCGCCGCCATCCACACCGTCGACCTGAAGAAGGCGGACCTCGAGAGCTACGGCCGCCCGGGGAGCTACTTCGAGCGCCAGGTCTCGCGCTGGACCAAGCAGTACCGCGCGACCGACGTGTACCGCATCCCGACGATGGACCTGGTGGCCGACTGGCTGGCCGCGCACATCCCCACGAGCGACGAGACGGCGCTCTGCCACGGCGACTACCGCATCGACAACGTGCTGTTTCATCCGACCGAGCCGCGCATCGTGGCGGTCCTCGACTGGGAGCTGTCGACCCTCGGCCACCCGCTGGCTGACGTGGCCTACCAGGCGATGACCTGGCGCTTCGCCTCGGGCGAGTTCCGTGGAATGGCGGATCGCGATCTGCCGAGCTTCGGCATCCCCAGCGAGGACGAGTACGTCGCCGCCTACTGTCGCCGCACCGGCCGCGAGCTCCCCAGCCGCGAGCTGTGGCTCTTCGCCATGGTCTGCAGCATGTTCCGCCTCGGCGCCATCCTCCACGGCATCGCGCTGCGGGCGATGCAGGGGACGGCGAAGGCGAAGAACGCCGTGGAGACCGGCGCGCGCGCGCAGCTGATCGCCGACATCGCCTGGCGCCAGGTCCAGGAAGGCGACAGCAGCGCGCGCTGAGCGGTTCTACTTCCCGCCCTACTTCGCGCGCCGGATCGGAAACGTGTTGGTCAGCTTGCAGATGATCTGCAGCATGACCTCGTCGGCGCCGCCGCCGATGCTGGCGAGGCGATTGTCGCGGTAGGCGCGCGCGGCGATGTTGTCCCAGGTGAAGCCCATGCCGCCCCAGTATTGCAGGCAGGCGTCGGCCACCTCGCGGTTCAAGCGACCCGCCTTCAGCTTGGCCATCGACGCCAGCATGGTGACCTCGCCGCCGGCGACGTACTCCTCGACCGCGCGGTAGGTGAGCGAGCGCAGGAGCTCGACCTCGGTGCGCAGCTCCGCCAGGCGGTAGTGCACCACCTGGTTGTCGAGCACCGACTGCCCGAAGGCCTGCCGCTCGCGGCAGTACGCGGTGGTGGCGTCGATGACGTTCTCCAGGCCGCGCAGGGTGCTGGCGGCCGCGAAGAGGCGCTCCTCCTGGAACTGCACCATCTGCATGGTGAAGCCCTTCCCCTCCTCGCCGATGCGGTGCCGCTGCGGGACGCGCACGCCGTCGAGGTAGACCGGGCAGGTGTCCGACGCGCGCATCCCCAGCTTGTCGATCTTCTCGCCGATGGTTACGCCGGGGGTGTTG
>JAMFST010000164.1 GCA_026225435.1 Labilithrix luteola | reverse complement strand
GTCCCGCGAGCGAACACCACCGCGATCGGGACCTGCCCGCAATCGACGAATTCATCGGAAAAACAGCGACTCGAGCGCCGGCACGGAACTCGCTGAGGCCCGTGACGTGGACATCGCTCGCAAGACCGCTCCGGCCAACCGCCGGCGCCGCACGGCCCTCCTCGGCACGCTCGGCGCATCGCTGCTCGTGGTCAGCGCCTGGACCCTGTGGCGCTCGTCGGCCTCGGCGGCGCCGGTGGCCGATCGCTCCTCGGCGTGGATCGAGAAGGTCAGCCGCGGAGACCTGGTCCGCGAGGTGGCGGTGCAGGGGACGCTCGTTCCCGAGCACGTGCAGTGGCTGAGCGCGACCAGCGCCGCGCGCGTCGCCCATCGTGACGTGAAGCCCGGGCAGGAGGTGGAGCCGGACACGGTGGTGGTCACCCTCGAGAACCCGGAGCTCGAGCTGGCGGCGCTGGAGGCCGATCGCGCGGCGGCGAGCGCCGAGTCGCTGCTCATCCAGCTCGACGTGAAGGCGGCCTCGGAGGCGAAGCTGGCGCGCTCGACGGTCGTGGGGCTCGAGGCGGATCTGCGCGCCGCCAAGCTGCACGCCGAGGTGGCCAATCGCCTGACGGGGCAGGGGCTGATGGGCGCCAACGACCACCAGGACGCGCTCAACAAGGAGCTCGGTCTCCACGAGCAGGTCACCACCGAGGACGAGCGCCGCCAGCTCCTCGAGACGGGCCGCGCGCGTCAGATCACCGCCCAGCGCGCGGACGTGGAGCACCTCAAGGCCATCGCCGCCTTCCGCCGCCAGCAGCTCGCCGACTTGCAGGTGCGCGCCGGCATCCACGGCGTCGTCCAGGACATGCCCCTCGAGAACGGGCAGTGGGTCGCCATCGGTACGCTGCTGGCCAAGGTGGCGGCGCCCGAGCGGCTCAAGGCCGATGTCCGCGTGGCCGAGGGGAACGCCCGCGACGTCCACAAGGGGCTCGCGGTGCGCTTCGAGGGCGGCGGCGCGAGCGCTCCCTTCCGCGGCACCGTCGAGCGGGTCGATCCGTCGGTCGTCGCCGGCAGCGTGCGGGTCGAGGTGCTCTTCGACGGGCCGCTGCCCGCGGGAGCGCGCGCCGACCAGACGGTCACCGGCTACGTCGAGATCGAGACGATGGAGCACGTGCTCCACGTTGCCCGCCCCGCCAGCGTGCAGGAGGGGAGCACTGTCGGCATCTTCCGCATGGAGCCGGACGGCGTGCACGCCACGCGCATCCCGGTGCACTTCGGCCGCGGCTCGGCGCGCGACATGGAGATCAAGGGCGGCCTCTCCGAGGGGGATCAGATCGTCGTCTCCGACACCACCAGCTGGGACACCTCGGGCCGCATCCGCCTCAAGTAACGCCGTTCCACGAAAAAGGATCCGTACATGACCACCGCACCCGTCACCGCCGATGGACCGCTGCTCAAGCTCGACGCCGTGAAGAAGGTGTTCTTCACCGACGAGCTCGAGACCCACGCGCTCAGCGACATCCACCTCGACATCCGCAAGGGGGAGTACGTCGCCATCGAGGGCCCCTCGGGCTCGGGCAAGACGACGCTCCTGTCGATCCTCGGGCTGCTCGACGTCCCCTCCGGCGGGACGTACCTCCTCAACGGGCGCGAGGTCGCCGGGCTCAACGCGCGCGACCGCGCTCGCCTGCGTAACCGCGAGGTCGGCTTCATCTTCCAGACCTTCAACCTGATCGGCGATCTGAGCGTGTGGGAGAACGTGGAGCTGCCGCTCCGGTACCGCGAGCGCGAGATGTCGTCGGCCGACCGCAAGGCGCGGGTGGAGGCGGCGCTCGATCGGGTGAAGATGGGGCACCGCAAGAACCACATGCCGAGCCAGCTCTCCGGCGGGCAGCAGCAACGCGTCGCCGTGGCGCGCGCGGTGGCGGGAGACCCGGCGGTGCTCTTCGCCGACGAGCCGACGGGGAGCCTCGACTCGACCAACGGCGACGCGGTGATGGACCTGCTGGGTGAGCTG
Source organism: Labilithrix luteola (assembly GCA_026225435.1). GTDB lineage: Bacteria > Myxococcota_A > Polyangia > Polyangiales > Polyangiaceae > JAMFST01. The sequence continues at coordinate 1,318 of JAMFST010000164.1, read as the reverse complement.
CATGCCGGCGGCGCGACCATCTGCATGGTGACCCACAGCCGCGAGTACGCGCGCCGGGCGACGCGGGCGATCCACCTGTTCGACGGGCGCATCGTCGACGATCGCGCCTCGGCCATCGCCAGCGGCGCCACCGCAGCGGCCTGAACGAAAGAACATCGTGGGACCTAGCCATCTCCTCGCCGACGCGCGCTTCGCGCTGCGCCTGCTGCGCCGCAGCCCCGGCTTCGCGGCGACGCTCTTCTTCCTGCTCGTCGGCGGCATCGGCGCGACGACCGCGATGTTCAGCGTCGTCGAGTCGCTGCTCCTGACGCCCCTGCCGTACGAGCATCCCGAGGAGCTGGAGACGCTGTGGACGGTGGCGACCCAGGAGCCGGACGCGCGCTTCAGCGTCTCGCTGCCGGACCTTCTCGACTGGAAGGCCCAGGGGAGCTCCTTCGTCAGCATGGCCGGTCTGCAGCACCAGACCTTCACGCTGACGGCGCCCGGGGGCAAACCGGAGCGCTTCCTCGGCGCCGTCGTCAGCGGAGAGTTCTTCGACGTCTTCAAGCTGCACGCCGCCCGCGGCCGCCTCCTCGGGCCGGACGATGACCGCGTCGGGGGCCCGCGCGTGGCCGTCGTCAGCGCGTCGCTCTGGCACGATCGCTTCGCATCGGACCCCTCGCTGGTGGGTCGCGTCGTCCGCTTCAACGGCGACGACTACACCGTCGTGGGGGTGGCTCCGGAGGGGTTCTCGTTCGGCGGCTCGCTCACGGCTCCGGTGGACGTGTGGTCGCCCCTCGCCGCCACCTCGACCGAGTACGCGCAGTACGCGAGCGATCGTGGAGAGCGCTTTCTCCGGGTCATCGGGCGCCGGCGCGGCGACGTCTCGCGAGCCAGCGCGCAGGCGGAGATGTCGGCCATCGACGCCCGCATCGCCAAGCTCTCGCCGAGCACGAACACCAACCTCGACGTCAGCGTCCGTGAGCTCCACGGCGAGATGGTGAAGAAGGCGCGCAGCGGCGTGCTCATCCTCTTCGCCGCGATCGGGCTCGTCTTCCTGGTGGTCTGCGCCAACGTCGCCAACTTGCTGCTCACCCGGGGGGCCGCGCGACGGAGCGAGGTGGCCATCCGCGCCGCGCTGGGCGCCACCCGGCGGCGGCTGATCACCCAGCTCCTCACCGAGACGGTGGTGATCTTCCTCGTCTCGGCGCTGGCCGGCCTGGTCCTCGCCCGCTGGCTCCTCGACCGGCTCGTCGGCATCCTTCCCCTCGGTGGCGTCGCCCGCGCGCTCGGTGTGCGGATGGACGGTACCGCCTTCCTCGCCTGCGTCGGGATCAGC
>JAMFST010001385.1 GCA_026225435.1 Labilithrix luteola | reverse complement strand
GTGCAGGACAAATTCCTCAAGAAGCGACAGACCAAGGAGCTGTTTCGCCAGGTCCTCGCGCCCGCGGCGGAGCGTGGCTGGACCTTCAATCACTCGCCCTTCTATCTCGACTTCCTCAAGGGAGATCGGGAGTACGAGTGCACCCCCTGGGGCAATCCCAATTACACGATCTTCGGCTGGCAGCGCCCCTGCTACCTCTTCGAAGAAGGCGGCTACGCCGAGACCTTCGCGGAGCTGATGGCGACGACCGACTGGGACAAGTACGGGACCGCCAGCGGCCACTCGAAGTGCCGCGACTGCATGGTCCACTGCGGGTACGAGCCGACCGCCGTGAACGACAGCATGGCCACGCCGAAGAACATCTACCGCTCGATCTCCGCCGCCTTCCTCTGACCACGAGACCGTTCATGACCACGACCGTTCTACCGGTGCACTCGCGGCCGGGCCAGAAGCCGGTACCGTCGATCGCACTCCGGGCCGCCAAGGCGATCCGCGGAGCGGTGGACCATTCGCACGCGACGCAGCAGAGCGACGGCCACTGGTGCGCGGAGCTCGAGTCGAACTGCTCGATCACCGCCGAGTACGTGCTCATGCGCCAGGCGCTGGGGCTCCCTCTGTCGCTGTCGCGCAAGGCAGGCCTCGTTCGTTACCTGTTCGATCACCAGACCGCGGACGGCAGCTGGACTGTCGCCTTCGGGCTGCCGGGCGATCTGTCGACCACCGGCGAGTGCTACCTCGCGCTGCGCCTGCTCGGCGTGGAGACGACCGATCCGCGGATGTTGAAGGCGCAGGAGTTCGTCCTCGAGGGGGGCGGTCTCGAGAAGATGCGCGTCTTCACCCGCATCCACTTCGCGCTCTTCGGCCTCTTCCCCTGGGACGCGGTGCCGGCGCTCCCCGCGGAGCTGGTGCTCTTGCCCCCTTCCAGCCCGGTGAACATCTACTCGTTCGCCAGCTGGGCGCGCGGCACCATCGTCCCGCTGCTGGTGCTCTTCCATCACCGCCCGCTCTTCGCCCTGCCCAACGGCAAGTCGGCGGAGAACGACTGGCTCGATCACCTGTGGCGTGATCCGTCCGACAAGCACGTGCCCTATACCGAGCCGCTGGTGCGCATCGTCGCCAAGCACGGCCTGGCGTGGAAGTCGGCGTTCTCCGCCATCGACATCGCGCTGCGCCGCTACGGCAAGCTGCGGCGCTGGCCGTTCCACAGCCTGAGCGCGCGCGCGGCCGACGCCTGCGTCGCCTGGATGCTCGAGCACCAGGAGAAGAGCGGCGACTGGGCGGGCATCTTCCCGCCGATGGTCAACGGCGTGCTCGCGCTCTTCGCCCACGGCTACGCGCTCGACTCGGATCCGATGGTGCGCGCGCTGGAAGCGATCGAGCGCTTCACGCTGGAGGACGCCGGCGGCGTGCGCGTCGAGGCCTGCCAGTCGCCCGTCTGGGACACCATCCTCACGATGATCGGACTGCTCGACTGCGGCGCCGACGACGCCAGGCTGATGCGCGCCCGCGAGTGGATCACCAAGCTGCAGATCAACGAGGAGTACGGCGACTGGAAGGTCTACAACCCGAGCGGAACGCCCGGCGGCTGGTCCTTCGAGTACGCCAACACCTGGTACCCCGACGTCGACGACACCGCCGCGATCATCATCGGCTTCCTCAAGCAGGATCCTTCGTCCGGGAGCAGCGACGTGGTGCGCCGCGCGATCGACTGGGTGCTCAGCATGCAGAACGACGACGGCGGCTGGGCGGCGTTCGACAAGGCGAACGACAAGACCTTCCTCAACGAGATCCCGTTCTCCGACATGGACTCGCTGTGCGATCCGAGCACGCCCGACATCGTCGGCCGCGTCCTCGAGGCGCTCGGTCTGCTCGGAGATCGCCGCCACGACGGCGCCGTCGCCCGCGGGATCGAGTACCTGCGCACGTCGCAGGAGGCGGAGGGCTCGTGGTTCGGTCGCTGGGGGGTCAACTACATCTACGGCACCTCCAACGTCCTCTGCTCGCTCCGCCATCACCCGGTGGCCGCGACGGATCCGATGATCACCCGCGCGCTCGACTGGCTCCGCTCGGTGCAGAACAGCGACGGCGGCTGGGGCGAGACCGTCCATTCGTACGCCGACCGCGCGCACATGGGGCGCGGCGCTTCGACCGCGTCGCAGACGGCCTGGGCGATCATGGGGCTGCTCGCCTACCTGCCGGCCGATGATCCGGCGGTGCTGCGCGGCATCGAGTGGCTCCTCTCGCGGCAGACGGACGAGGGCTCGTGGGACGAGGAGGAGTTCACCGGGACCGGTTTCCCCCGGCACTTCTACCTGCGCTACCACATGTACCGGCACTACTTCCCGCTGATGGCGCTGGGCCGCTTCGTGCGCGCGCAGCACGCCTTCTAGGTCATGGACGCCGCCGAGCTGCTCCGGCTCCTCGCGGGCAGCGTGGTGCACCGACCGTACGTTTATACGTTCCTGGCGTGTTTCGTCGTCTTCGCCACCTACCAGCTCGGCTGGCGGCGGATGCTCGCGTTCCTGGTACCGACGTACCTAGTCACCTACGCGTGCGAGTTCAGCTCCACCCGCAACGGCTTCCCCTTCGGGCCGTATCGCTACTTCGACGACACGCGCGGGCAGGAGCTGTGGATCGCCAACGTCCCCTTCTTCGACTCGCTCTCGTTCGTCTTCCTCTCGTACTTCAGCTTCATCGTCGCCGCCGCGCTGCTGGGCGATCTGCCGCAGCTGCGCTCGCGCCTGGTCCCCTGGGTGGGCGGCGTCCTGATGATGCTGCTCGACGTGGTCATCGACCCGGTCGCGCTGCAGGGGGACAAGTGGTTCCTCGGGCGGATCTACGATTACCCGTACCGCGGCTTCTACTTCGGAGTCACCGCGGCGAACTTCGCCGGCTGGTTCTTCGTCGGCGTGGTCACCCAGGTGGTGTTCCGGGCGATCCTCGCCGCGATGGCCGGCTCCCGGCGCCCCTTGCGCGCCGTCGGCCCCCTCTTCGTCCTGGGCGCATGCGGCGTCTACGCCGGAGTCTTTCTCTTCAATCTCACGATGACCCTGATCATCGGAGATCACCCGCTGGCGCTGGCCAGCACAGGCGTGACCTTGGTCACCTTGTCGACGATAGGTGCTGGCCTCTACTTCCAGCGAGTGGCAATGAGCACGAGGCGTAGTACGCACGCGCTCGAAAGGTCCTGAAGCGATGATCCTCGTCTGCACAGCCACCCAAACCGAGCACGACGCGGTCGTCGCCGGAATCCACGACTCCGGCGCTTCCGACGGCGCTCGCGACATCGGCGTGCTCATCGTCGGTGTCGGCCCAGCGCATGCGGCGAAGAGCCTGCACGCGCGGCTCGTCGACACCACGCGCCCCACGCCGAGCCGCATCGTCTCCACCGGGTTCGCCGGCATCGTGACGGGGAACGTCCCCTTCGGCGCCTGGATCACCACGGAGAAGCTGTTCGACTGGGACGGCGCGTCGCTCACGCCGCTCTCCTGCAAGCCGCCGCGTCCGCTCGACGCGCTGCTCATCGGAACGGTGCATTGCGATGTGGTCTCGACCGATCACCTGGTCGAGCGCGGCTCGAAGCTGCGGCAGGTGGCGGTGCCGGGAGGGGAAGGGCGCTCGCTCGCCGTCGACATGGAGTCGGTCGCGCTGGCGCGGGAAGCGGCCGCTCGCGGGATCGACTTCTCGGTCGCGCGCCTCGTCAGCGACACGCCGCGGCATCCGCTGCCGGAGTTCCTCGCGCCGTTCACCGCGGCGATGAGCAGCGAAGGCGGCTTCGACCGGCTGACCCAGGCGGCGCGCGGCCTGCGGACGGCGTTCGGCGATCCGCGTGGCGTCGCCCGGCTGCTGATGGAGGGGAAGAGCTGGACTCGCCGCCTCCGCGCCGGCTGGAGCACCCTGGCCGACGCGCTCACCGCCGAGGCCCATGCAGAGGCGAACCCGCACGTCCGCGCGCGTTCGCTGCCGGTCGTGCAGGCTTCGTCGGTCAACGCCGCCGGGTAGGCCGTCAGAAAGACAGCGCTTCGAGCCCGATCGTCCCGGTGAGCAGCACCTGGTAGGCGCCGGGTCGATCGGTCGAGACGTACGGTGCGGCGATCTCCGGGTAGGCGTTGGCCGGGCGGGCGAAGTACGAGTAGCTCCCCTCGACGCCGATCGAGGCGAGCGCCCACGGATCGAGCCGCTCCTGATGATCGCGGCTGGTGGTGACCGTGCGGCCGCCGAGGAGGAAGTTGTAGGCGAGCTTGAGGTCGGACTCGAAGACGCCGTCCCTCGGCTTGGCGACGTCGAGCCGGTAGCCGACGTCACCGCGCGCTTCGAGGTGGCGCGACGCGTTGCGGAGCAAGAAGGACAGGCTGCTCGTCGCCCGCGGCAAGGTGCGCGCGCCGCCTTCCTCCGTCCAGATGTGCTCGACCTCACCGCCCACGTGCAGCAGCAGGCGGCGCGCGTCGTAGCTGGCCGACTGGCCGTTGCGCAGCGGGTTGAGCACCCCCGAGAGCGCGACAGGGCGCAGCGCGGTGCGACCGGTGCCGCCGTCGTGGAGCGCCTCGCCGAGCGCGCCGCTCATGCCGAGCCACTCGCCCGGGCCGCAGGGGCCGAGGAGCGAGACGAGCGGCGGACGGATCCCGCCGGTCTCCGGGTCGTGGCAGAACCAGAGCGCGTCGGAGCGGAAGAAGCTGACGCCGGCCATGGTGCCGCGCTCCGCCGAGTGCATCGCGTCCATGCGGAGGATGGCGAAATCGCCGCCGCGAGTGTCGCCGCGCAGCAGCAGCACGTGGCCGCCGCCGACGCCGGTGGTGTCGTCGCCGCTTCCGTGGCCACCGCCCTCGCCCGACAGCTCGAACAGGCGAATGCCGGTGAGGTAATGCGCCACCTCGCCGCGGACACCGGCCTCGGTCTCCGGCGCTTCGCCGTTCTTCGCCTTCGCCTCGTCCGCGTCGAAGGCCGCGTGGACCTCCTCGACCAGCCGCGGCAGGTCCTGCTGGTCGAAGGTCTTGCCCTTCTCCACGGCGGGAAAGCGCGCCATCTCGTTCTCGTGGGGGACGATCTCCAGCTTGTAGTCGTCGGCGAGGAGCGCGCCGCCCGGGCCGCTCTCCGGCACGTCGAGGACGAGCGGCTTGCCGTGCGAGGCGATCACCTCTTCCGGCGCGAGGCTGGGCGCCACCTCGGGACCGATCCCGTACGTCCGCAGGATGGCGATGTCCCGCGAGGGCCAGGCGAAATCAGGGCTCCACCAGCTGCCCGCCAGCCGGTCGAGCGTGCGCCGCGTCTCCGCCTTGGAGACGACGCCGAGCGAGTCGAGCGTGGTGTGCAGCGCGACGTCCATGGCGTGGTCGTAGGGCACGTCGCTCTCGAGCGCGGTGATGCCCAGGTGCGCGCCGAGGAGGTTCGAGTACAGGTCGTCCGGCGTGAACGAGGAGTAGACCTCCTCCGCGCCGGCGAACTTGGTGAGGCCGTAGTACTGCACGAGCTCCGTCCAGATGGACATCTGGAAGGCGATGCGCACGGCGAGCAGATCGCTGGTGCGCGCCAGCTCCGCCTCGGGCACGGCGCGGGTGACGCGGATGCGCCGGTCGGCCCCCTTCGGGCCGAAGTCGATGACCCCTTCGCCACGACGCAGCATGGGCCGCAGGCGGAGCGAGAGATACGCAGCGATGTCCGCGTTGTCGCGGGTGTGCCCGAGGTCGATGAAGCCGCCGCGGCGCGTGTAGACGAAGCCGTTGTTCTCGGTGTTCGAGCCCGCGCGCAGGTACGAGTGGTGGCCGATCCCGTGCGCGGGGAGCACTCCGCCCAGCACGACCGGAACGTGGGTGCTCGCCAGGTTGATGGCCATGTCCTCGGCGAGCGCGCAGCACGGCCGCCCGCGCGGCTTCTCCACGGTCACCCCGTCGGCGTCGTCGGCGCGAGCGTCACCCGGTGAGACGGTGAGGACGGCGCCGCCCACGGTGAGAATCGTGAGAGCCGTGACGGCCGAGGCGACGAAGGAGGACGAGCGGAAGAGCCAGCGAGGTCGGCGAGAAGGTCTATCGAGAGCGAGCATTGAGTGTGAAGAACGGCGTGAGCGCGAAGTTCCGCTGAGATGCTCGCGCGGCCTCGCGCATCTCATAAGGCAGCGACACCGACGGGAGCAAGGGGCTCACGGCGGGTTGTCGCCTCCGCACACGGACGCTAGACCGATGAAAATGGACAGGCGCTTGAGCCTCCCGGCCGCACTCGTGGCGGTCCTCGCGGCGACGAGCGCGGAAGCGCCGTCGGCGGCCGCCGATCCCGGCACCGCTCCCGCCAGCATGCCGACCCCCAGCACACCCACGGCCAGCTGCGAAGCGTGGCAGGTGGAGTACGCGCTCAACGCCACCGTCGTCATCAGCGACACGACGATGGGCGCCGGCGACGGCTCGTACCCCAACGGCCCCGGGCACATGACGCTGCGCTTCGAGAACCACGAGGGGCGGCCGGGCGGCAAGGTGCAGCTGCTCGACTACCAGATGAAGGACAGCTTCACCGTCGTGAGCAAGGCGCTCGCCTGGAAGACGAGCGTGAAGGCGGACACCGTCAGCAAGGTGACCCCCGACCCGTGCGGCGTCGCGGCCGACGGCGCGTTCGTCGGCAAGGCGGTCCGCTGGAACGGCACCGTCAGCGGCATGCGCAGCGACGGCTCGCTCCTCTGCGACGGCACCTTCTGCGGCAAGTTCGGCGCGCCGCCCGAGGGGCGCAGCGAGCTGCACGTGGCCCCGCACACCGTGACCTTCAAGGAGCTCGCCTTCGCCCCGGACATGAAGACCTTCACCATGGGCTTCTCGATCGTCTCGCAGCAGCAGTCGCCCAGCCAGACGTCGCGCATCGGCCTGGCGGGGCGTGAGGTGCGGCGCACCTGCGTCGCGGTTCGCTCGTGCCCGTGATGGTTCTGGTAAACCAGCACGCGTGAAGGCGCTCACCTTCGATTTCAACGTCGCGCGGCTGGCCTCGGCCAAGGCGGCCGGCTCGGTCTCGGCCAGCGGGTTCCTCGGCTCGTTCGGCCCGCTGCGCCTCCTCGAGGTGCCCGACGCGAAGCTGCTCGGCGATCGCTGGGTGGTGGTGCAGACCAGCGCGTGCGGCATCTGCGGCAGCGACGTGAAGCAGGCGTTCATGGACGCCGCGATGGACAACCCGCTCACCGCGGTCATCTCCTTCCCGCACGTGATGGGGCACGAGCACGTGGGCACGGTCGTCGAGGTCGGTAACGCCGTTACCCGCGTGAAGCGCGGCGATCGCGTGGCCTGCTCGCCGTGGTTCAGCTGCGCGGTGCGCGGTCTTCCGCTGTGCCCCGCCTGCCAGCGCGGCCAGATGTCCTTGTGCGAGAGCTTCACCGACGGCCCCTTCGCGCCCGGCATGCACGCCGGCACCTGCCGGGACATCTCCGGCGGCTTCGCCCCGCTGGTGCCGGTCCACGAGACCGCCTGCTACCCGCTGCCCGAGTCGGTGCCGCTGTCGACCGCGGTGCTG
>JAMFST010001384.1 GCA_026225435.1 Labilithrix luteola | reverse complement strand
TGGAGGTCGGCATCGCCCGCGAGCTGCTCGACGGCCCCAAGGCGCAGCTGCCCGGTCCGGTTCCGCCCGAAGCCTCGACACCGTGAGAGACCGATGAGCAAGACGCCTCCTGCGATCAACATTCGCAGCGGCGCGCTCGACTGGGGCACGCTCGCCCCCATCCGCCTGCGCGCCAAGCAGGTGGCCGAAGGGGTGTACGCCGGCTCGCACCGCAGCGCGCGACGCGGCGCCGGCGTCGAGTTCGGCGGGCACCGCTCGTACGCGCCGGGCGACGACCTGCGCTGGCTCGATCGGCGCTCGCTGCTGCTGCACGACCGGCTGCTGGTGCGGCAGTTCGAGACCGAGACCGATCGCGCGCTGCGCCTGGTGGTCGACGCGACCAGATCCATGAGCTACCGCGGGGCCAAGGCGCCCGGGGCGAAGCTGGCCTTCTGCGCGCTGGTGGCGGCGGCCCTGGCGCGGCTGGCGGTCACCAGCGGCGACCCGGTGGGGCTGACGTACATCGGGGGGAGCGCGCGCCCGGTGGCGGTCAGCGGCGGGCGCGAGGCGTTCGAGCGCATCGTCGGCTCGCTCGAGACGGTCACCTCGGAAGGGGACGCGCACGCCGATCTTGCCTACCTCGACGACGCGCTCGGTAGCATCGCCCGGGCGGCGCGGCGTGGCTCGATCGTCGTCGTGCTGAGCGATCTGCTCGACCTGCCGGAGGGCTCGCGCGAGCGCATCGCGGCGGTGGCGGCGCGCGGGCGCATCGTGGTGGTGGTGCAGACGCTCGATCCCGACGAGGCGACCTTTCCCTTCGACCAGTCGGTGCGGCTGCGCGCCCTCGAAGGCGAGCACCTGGTGGAGAGCGACGAGGAGGCGCGCGAGGCGTACCTGGCGGCGCTCGAGGCCGAGCGGCGCAAGTGGGAAGAGACGCTCATCTCCCGCGGCGGGCGGCTGGTGAGCGCGCGCACCGACGACGATCCGGTGATGACCGTGCGCGCCATCGCCCAGGCCGTGCAGCGGGGAGCCTGAGGCGCCGTGCACTTCGTCACCTGGCTCGGGCTCGGCGTCGCGCTCCTCGCGGCGGTGCCCTATCTCGCGCACCGTCTGCGGCGGCGACGAGCGGAGGAGCTCGACTTCGCGCCGGCGCGGCTCGTCCCGTCGGCGTTGCCCAAGGCGCGGCGGCGCTCGGAGCTGGAGGACCGGCCGCTCTTCCTCGTGCGCGCGCTCGCCGTGCTGGCGCTGGCGGCGCTCGGCGCCTCGCCGCTGGTGCGCTGCTCGCGGCTGGCGCTCGATCGCGCCGGCGGGGCTTCGGTGGCCATCGCGCTGGTGCTCGACGACTCGATGAGCATGCGGGCCCGGCCGACGCCCGACGCGAAGTCGCGCTTCGAGCGCGCGCGGGAAGGGGCGCGGCAGCTGCTCGCCTCGGTGCGCGAGGGGGACGCCGTCGCCGTGGTCCTGGCCGGCGCACCGTCACGCGTGCTGCTGGCGGCGACGACCGATCTGTCGGCGGCGCGCGCCGCGATCGAGTCGGCGAAGGAATCCGACCGGGCGACCGATCTCGAAGGCGCGCTGGCGACGGCGCGCTCGCTCATCCAGCAGCTTCCCCAGGTCGACAAGCGCGTCGTCCTCCTCAGCGATCTCGCCGATGGCCACTCCGGCGGCGCTCCGCTGGGGGACGGCATGGAGCCGCCGCTCTGGGCGCCGCTGCCGGATCTCGCCGGTGATCTGGCCGACTGCGCTGTGCTCCG
>JAMFST010001383.1 GCA_026225435.1 Labilithrix luteola | reverse complement strand
CAGGTTCGTGATCCAGTCCGGCGCCGTGCGGATCACGAAGACGGTCGCGGGCCAGGAGAAGGCGCTCGCGGTGCTCGGGCCGGGGGAGTTCCTCGGCGAGATGGCCATCCTCAACGGCAAGCCGCGCACGGCCACGGCGCGCGTGGTGGAGACGGCGCGCTGCCTGGTGCTCGACGGCCACACGCTGGAGACGCTGCTCGCCAAGAGCCCGGAGATCGCGCTGCGGCTGATGAAGAAGCTCGCTGCCCGCCTCGACGCGGCCGACGAGTGGATCCGCATCCTGATGAACCCCGATCCGCGCGCCCGCGTGCTGCTCACCTTGAAGCGGCACGCCGACGAGGAAGCGGCGTCGGCGATCACCCGCGGGGAGCGCCTGTCGGGCGAGCGGCGATCGATCGCCATTCACATCCGGCCCGAGGTGCTCGCCAAGGAGACCGGCGCCACGCTCGAGGAGGTCGAGCGCGTGCTCGTGCGCCTCGAGCGGCTCCGCATTGCCAAGCGCCGCGGCGCGGACGTCATCACGGTGGCCGACGTCACGCGGCTGCTCGATTTCCTCGAGTTTCTCGAGGCACCCGAGCGGTTCGGCGCCTAGTCGTGGATCTGCACGTCCTCGGCTGCCACGGAGGCGAGACACCTCGTCACCGGACGAGCGCGTTCCTCCTCGGCCGGAAGCTGGCCATCGACGCCGGCGCGCTCACCGCCGGGCTGATGCTCGCCGATCAGTGCGCCCTCGAGGCGGTGCTGGTGAGCCACGCACACCTCGACCACGTGAAGGACCTGGCCACGGTGGTCGACAACCGGGTGCAGTCGGGCGCGCCGCCGCTGGTCATCGTCGGGACCAAGGCGACGCTCGGGGTCTTGCGTAAGCACTTCTTCAACGGGCTGCTCTGGCCGGACTTCAGCCAGATCCCGAGCCCGAGCGCGCCCGGCATCGTCTACCGCGAGCTCGGCCTCGAGGTCCCCGAGCAGGTGTGCGGCTTCACCGTCCGCGCGCTGCTCGTCAGCCACACCATCGAGACCTGCGCCTTCGTGGTGACCTCGGAGGAGGGGCGAACCATGGCATACAGCGGCGATACCGGGCCGACCGAGCGGCTGTGGGAGGCGCTCGCCGCGGAGCAGGATCTGGCCGCCGTGCTCCTCGAGGTGAGCTTCCCGGAGAAGGAGCGCAAGCTCGCGACCCAGAGCGGGCACCTGACGCCCCAGCTGGTGGAGGCGGAGCTGAAGAAGCTCGGGCGGCCGGAGCTGCCGATCCTGCTCTACCACGTGAAGCCGGTCTTCCAGCGCGAGGTCGAGCTCGAATGCGCCCGGATCACCGAGGCCAACCTCTCGTTTCTTCAGCTGGACGAAGACCTCGTCCTGTAGAAGCAGCCCCGGCAGGGGGAAAAAGCTTGCTTCGACGCGAGCGGCGCCACAAAACCGTTCGCCCGCGTGAGCACACCGAACCGTTCCGAACCGCACGTCCCTCCGCCCGGGCTCGAAGACGATCCCGAGGGCGCTCTCGTCGTCTCCGAGGAGCTGCGGCTGCTCAGCACGGTGCTGACGACGCTCGCCGCGGCCGAGGCGCGCGCCGCCGAGCCGACCGGTGGCGATGACGTGCGCTTGCTCGAGCTGCGCGAGGAGGTCGCCGTCGCCAAGCCGGAGGATCTTCCGTCGCTCTTCGAGCAGATGCACCACATCGGGGCGCTCCGGGCGCAGCGCGGCCGCGGGCAGAACGCCGGGATCGACCGGGCCAGCCCCTACTTCGGGCACCTGCGCCTCACGGAAGGCGGGCGGCGACGCGACGTGCTCGTCGGCGCGCGCTCCTACGTCGAGCCGGGCGCCGGCGTGCGCATCGTCGACTGGCGCAACGCGCCGGTGAGCCGGATCTTCTATCGCTACGGCGAAGGCGACGACTACGAGGAGCAGCTCGGCGGGCGCACCGTCGAAGGCGTCGTGACGGCGCGCCGGTCGGTGGCCATCCTCAAGGGGGAGCTTCTGCGCGTGGCGTCGCCGCAAGGGACGTTCACCCGCCTGGCCGACGGCACCTGGCGCCGCATGCAGGAGCAGGCGGTGAAGCTGATGACCGAGCGGCGCTATGGTCCCAAGGGGACTGCGGCCGCGGGGACGCACGCCTCGCCGGCGGCCTTCGACGGGCCGAAGCTCGGGATGGGCGCCGACGGCGCGCCGCGGCTCGACAAGATGCTCCCGGCGATCGCCGCGATGCTCGATCCGGCGCAGTTCGATCTCATCGCCAAGCCCGGCGCGGGCCTGGTGGCCATCCAGGGGAGCGCCGGCAGCGGCAAGACCACCGTCGGTCTGCACCGCGTGGCCTACCTCGCGTTCCAGGACCCGCAGCGCTTCCGCCCGGACCGCATGCTGGTCGTCGTGCCGCACGAGGGGCTGGTGCACTACGTCGGTCGCGTGCTGCCGACCCTCGGCGTGGAAGGCGTGCCGGTCACCACCTTCGGGCAGTGGGGCGGCAAGGTGCTCGCCGGTCTCTTCCCGCGCCTGTCGACGACGCTGCACGAGGACACGCCGCCGGTGGTCACGCGGGCCAAGATGCACCCGGCGATGCTCGGCGGCATCGACCGACTCGTCGCCAAGGTCAACGCCAAGCTCGACGCTCGCGTGCAGAGCGCGATGGAGCGCTGGCCGCAAGGCGCCGACGTCATCGCCGCCTGGACGCAGACCGCCAAGCTCGGCGCGCGTGGGATCGACAAGACGATGGCCAGCATCGCGCCCGACTCGCGGGTGACGGCGCTGTCGCAGTGGCTCGCGGGCAAGCGCGTGCTCGACGGCTCCAGCCCGGCGTCGCACCTGCCGGACGTGACCCGCAGCGCGCTCGAGAAGCTCGGCCAGGAGCTGCGCCACGAGTCGCGCGCGGTCCAGGGTCTGTGGGACGAGCTGCTCACCGATCGTCCCGGCCTCGCCGAGACCTTCGCCGGCGTCGACGGGCTCGGGCCCGGGCAGCTCGATCAAGTGTACGAATGGACAGTGCGGCAAGCGCGGGTGCGCGGGGAGGGGGAGCGCGACGGCGAGCATGCCACCCTCGACGCCGAGGACGTCGGCCTGCTGCTGCGCGCCTACCAGCGGCTCCGAGGGCCGCTGGTCGACGCGGAGAGCAAGCCGATCCGCTTCAACCATCTCTTCGTCGACGAGGTGCAGGACGCGAGCCCCATCGAGCTGCGCGTGCTCCTCGATCTGGCCGGTGCCGAGCAGTCGATCACGCTCGCCGGCGACCTCGCCCAGCGCATGCAGGAGGACGCGAGCGAGTTCGACTGGCAGAAGCTGCTGAGCGATCTCGGCGTGCCGCACACGCAGATCGAGCCGCTCAAGGTGAGCTACCGCTCGACCAAGGAGATCACCACCTTCGCGCGCGGCGTGCTCGGTCCGTTCGCCCACGAGGCGGAGCCGATCGCCACGCGCAACGGGCCGCCGGTGGAGCTGTTCTCCTTCGCGTCTCCGGGTGAGGCCGTGGCGTTCCTGGCGGACGCCTTGCGGCAGCTGGCGCGCGACGAGCCGTACGCCAACGTGGCGCTGCTGGCGCGGTTCAGCGCGCAAGCGGACATCTACTACGAGGGGTTGTCCCGCGCCGAGGTGCCCAACGTGCGCCGCGTGCGCGCGCTCGACTTCAGCTGGGAGCCGGGCTTCGACATCACCGACGTGCGTCAGACCAAGGGGCTCGAGTTCGACGAGGTCGTGCTCCTCGAGACCAGCCAGCCGAGCTACCCGGATCAACCGGCGGCTCGTCACGCGCTCTACGTCGGCGCCACGCGTGCCGCGCACCAGCTGTGGTGCGTGACCACCGAGGCGCCGTCGCCGCTGGTGCTGGCCGGTCTCGAGCTGAACACCACCGCGGAAGCATGATCACGACGCTGCTGAGCCTAGTGGCGGCGCTCGCGTACGCCTTCGGCGGCGTGATGATGAAGCGGTCCGACGGGTTCCGGCAGCTGGGGCCATCGGTGTGGTTGTTCGTCTTCTTCGGGTTCGGTGCGACGGTGCAGACCTTCGCGCTCCAGCGGCAGCAGCTCGGCAGCGGCTACGTCATCGTCCTCGGGCTCGAGGTCGTCGCGGCGCTCGTCCTCGGCGCGCGCCTGTACGGCGAACCGGTCAACGCCACCAAGCTGGTGGCTGCCGGCCTGGTCGTCCTCGGCATCGCGCTCCTGCGTCCGAGCTGAGGACTGGCTGCATCGAGCCCCGCCCCGGCGCGTCCGCCCGTTTAGTTTACATAATGCATCTTATGCGCGTTTCGTCGGAGGGATTCTGCGGGGATTTGCCGGTCCACGGCGGCCCCTCACACCCTCCCCGTAATCGACCGCCCTACTT
>JAMFST010001382.1 GCA_026225435.1 Labilithrix luteola | reverse complement strand
CTGGTTGCGCGATCCCGCGTATGCGAAGGGGGCGGCGCTCGGTCTCGGCGATTCGGTCGTGGCGGGTCGTCCGCTGGCGGATCCGACGACGCTGGCGCTCCTCGACGCGGCAGCCGGGGGCACCTCGGCGGCGTCGCTGGACGTGGCCTTCTATCCGCTCGCGCGCCGGCCGATGTCGGCGCCGCTCCCGCCGGACGCGGCGACACGGCTTCTCGCGGTGGCGCGCGCGGCGATCGGGCGGCGCGACGGCAACGAGAGCGGGCGCCCGTACCGGATCCAGGCGATCCGCGCGTTGCGGCTCGGAGGGGCAGCGGCGATCGGCGATCTCGAGGCGGCCATCACTGCGCCGACGTCGTCCCCGGCCGAGGCGAGCGAGGCGGCGCGCGCGCTCGGGACGATGAGCGGCAGCGACGGCGCGACGGCGGCAGCGGCGCAGGAAGCTCTCGGCCGCGCGCTCCTCAAGCTGTCGGCCATCGCCAGCGATCCGATCGCCATGCTGGCTCTCACCGGCGACGCCTACGGGCCGCTGTCGTCGACGCTGCACGCGCTGAAGGATCCGGCGCCGAAGTCGGCGAGCGCGGCGCTCGCGCAGGTGACCCGCATGCGACCGCCGGGTGCACCACCGACCCTCGAGCGCAGGCTGGCGGAGCTGCGCTGCACCGCCGGCTCGCTGCTGGCGCACGGGGCGTACGACGCGGAGGTGGTGGCGACCTGCGCCGAGGACGGCAGTGTCGCCAAGGCGCGGGCGCGGCTCGAGACGCTCGTGCGTCGGCCGCTCACCGCCGATCGCAAGACGGCGTACCGCGGGCTCGCGCGCGATCCGCACGTGACCGTCCGCGAGGCGGCGCTGGAGGCGATCGGCGCGCACCCGGAGCTGGGCGACGTGGCGGTGAGCGCGCTGTCCGATGCGCTCGGTGATTCGCTCGACGTGACGCCGACCGGTCCGCGCGACGGGCTGGCGGCGGTGGCGGCGAAGGTCCTGGCCGAGCACCCGGACCGCGCGCTGGCCATCTCGGCGCGTGAGCGGCGAGCGGCGCTGGACCCGTCGTCGCCGCCGCCGAGCGCGACGCCGGAGATGCAGATCGAGCCGCGGCTGCAAGCGCGCCTCGAGGCGGCGATCGCCTTCGCCTGGCCGCCGGCCGCGGTGGAGACGCGCTCGAACCTGCTGGATGCTGCCGTCGCGCTGCACCTGCCGGGCGCGCCGGCCCTCGCCGCGCGCACCTGCCGCGAGGCCAATCCGGTCCTGCGCGAGCACGCCACGCGAGCCCTGCGCGCGCTGGGGAAGACCGACGCCGCCTGCGCGCCGGGCGACCCGCCGCCGCTGGCCACCGAGCTGGCGCACGCGGGACCGCCGGCGCACCTCACGCGGCTGGTCTTCGTGACCGACGCCGGCGAGCTCACCGTGCACCTCGATCCCGCGCTCGCCCCGGTGGCGGCTGCGCACTTCGCCGATCTCGCCCGCAGCGGGATCTACAAAAATACGGAAGTGCACCGGGTGGTCCCCGGTTTCGTCGCCCAGTTCGGCGATCCGGGGGGCGACGGCTACGGCGGCAGCGGGCCGACCCTGCGCTGCGAGACCTCGCCGGTCCCCTTCGATCTGTACGACGTGGGCGTACCGCTGTCCGGGCGAGACACCGGCGGATCGCAGCTCTTCGTCACCCTGTCCCGTACCCCGCACCTCGACGGCGCCTATGCCCGGGTGGGCCGCGCCGAGGGGGACTGGGCGGCGCTCGCCGAAGGGGACGTGATCCGGGACGTACGGGTCGAGGAAGAGTAAATGTGGGCTCCGTCATGCTCCTCGTGATCGACGTCGGTAACACGAACATCGTCTACGGCCTCTTCGATGGGCCCGTCCTGCAGCACCAGTTCCGGGTGGAGAGCTCGCGCGGGCGCACCTCGGACGAGCACGCGGTGGTGCTCCGCTCGCTGCTGGCCATGTACGAGATCAAGCCGGCCCAGGTGCGCGGCGCGATCATCGCCAGCGTGGTGCCGCAGCTGAACGACCCGATGCTGGCGCTCGTGCGGCAGACCTTCGGGCTCGAGGCGCTGATGGTCGAGCCGGGCATCAAGAGCGGTGTGCGCATCCTCACGGACAACCCCAAGGAGGTCGGCGCCGATCGCATCGTCAACTCGGTGGCAGCCTTCGACCGGGTGAAGGCCGCGGTCCTGGTGGTCGACTTCGGCACCGCCACGACCTTCGACTGCGTGACCGACAAGGGGGACTACATCGGCGGCGTCATCGCCCCGGGGATGCAGATCGCCGCTGACGCGCTCTTCTCCCGCGCCGCCAAGCTCCCGCGCGTGGAGATCGCCAAGCCGCCGCGCGCCGTCGGCAAGAACACGCTCCACTCGATGCAATCGGGGATCGTCTTCGGCTACGTCGGCCTCGTCGACGGGCTGGTCGATCGTCTCTTCGCCGAGCTCGGCGGCCCCTGCCGGGTGATCGCCACCGGCGGTCTCGCCGGGCTCATCGCGCCGCTCTCGCGCACCATCGACGAGGTGGACGACCAGCTCACCCTCGTCGGCCTGCGCCTGCTCTACGAGCGCAACGGCGGCGCGCCCGACGCTTGACCGCGCGACCAACGCCAGCAACGCGCGGCGCATCACGTGCGGCTCCGGTCGTCGTCTTCGCCCTGGCCCTGGCCGCGGTGATGGCGCTGGCGGTCGCCTTCGGGACCGAGCCGGTCGATCTCGCGCGCGCGATCGGTGAGCCGAGCTCGCTCGACCGGTTGATCGTCGTCGGGGTTCGCCTGCCGCGCGTCGCGCTCGGAGCGATCGCTGGCGGCGGCCTCGCCGTGGCCGGCGTCGCCTTCCAGGCCATCCTGCGCAACCCGCTCGCCGAGCCGTACGTCCTCGGCGTGTCCGGCGGCGCCGCCCTGGGGGCGACGCTGGTGATCACCTTCGGCTCGTCGCTCCTCACCACCGCCAGCCTCGTCGGCGCTTCGGCGATCAGCGTGGGCGCCTTCGCCGGCGGCCTCGGCGCGACCGCGCTCTCCTACTTCCTCGCGCGCTCGCCGGGCTCGTCGGCCGCCGTCGGGACCGCGCGCAGCGACGCCAGCATCCTGCTCGCCGGCGTGGTCATCAACTCGATCGCCGCGTCCGCCATCACCATGGTCAAGACGCTGGTGTCCGCGTCGAAGAGCCAGGAGCTGCTCCTCTGGTTGATGGGCTTCCTCGACGTCCCCTCGCTCGCGTCCCTGGCCACGGTGAGCGCGCTGGTGACGGTCGGCGGCCTCTTGCTCGCCTTCGACGCCGGTCGCTACAACCTGCTCGCGCTGGGCGACGAAGCGGCCGAGCACCTCGGTGTCGACGTGCGCGCCCTCGAGCGCCGCGCCTTCCTCGGCTGCTCGCTGGTCGTCGGCGCCATCGTCAGCGTGACGGGACTCATCGCCTTCGTCGGCCTCATCGTGCCGCACGCCCTGCGCCGCCTGTACGGCCCGGACACCCGCGTCACCTTGCCGACCTCGTTCTTCGCCGGCGGCGCCATGCTGGTCCTCTGCGACCTCGGCGCCCGCCTCTGCTTCCGCGCGTTGCGCACGGAGCCTCCGGTCGGTGCCGTCACGGCGCTGGTGGGAGGGCCGTTGTTCCTGATCCTGCTCCGCCAGCGGAGAGCGTGAACCCCGCTCTCCGCGTGGCGGCCCTTCAGCTCACAGCTTGATCTGCGGAGCGCCGCCCGCCGCGCCGGCAGCCAGCGCCTGCTGCTGCTGCGCGAGCATCTGCGAGATGGCCCGCGAGCGCTCGATGGCGAACTGCTTCACGTCCTTGTTCGGCGAGGTGGCGAGCTTGTTGAGCAGCGCGGTCACCTTTTGCATGTCGCGCGACTGGAAGAGCGCCTCGAAGTAGTTGTGCGCCAGACGCACGTCGCGCTGCATGAGCGCCTCGTGCGGGGCGAGCAGCTTGATGATCTCGTCGAGCTTCCCCGACTGCCCGTAGAGCGCCGAGAGCACCAGCAGCACCAGCGGATCGGCCGGCGCGCGCTCGAGACCCTTCTTGGCGAAGCCGATGGCCTTCTCGCGCGTCGCTTCCTCGCCGCCGTAGAAGCCCTGCAGCGCCACGTAGGCCGCCGCGCTCTTGGCGTGCAGCGGCGCCGAGGCGAGCTCCTCGATCTTCACGATCGCGCCTTCCTCGCCCAACTGCTGCTTGTAGTAGTTCGTCAGGTAGGCCCAGGCGTCGACCGAGTTCGGCTCGATGGACAGCGCGCGCTCCGCCGACTCGCGCTCCTTCTCGGACTCCTTCTTGGAGTTGTACAGCTTCGCCAGGTGCAGGCTCGGCAGCGGGTTCTCCTTGAGGAGGTTCTGCGCCCCCTTGAGGGTGCCTTCGGCCTTGTCGAGCTTCTCCTGCGCGAGCTGCGTCACGCCGAGCGCGAGCCAGTCCTCGCCGTCGCCGCCGAGCGCGACGATCTTGGAGAGCACCTGCTCCGCCTTGGCGTGCCGGCCGTGCTTGATCAGCTCCTGGGTGAAGATGCGCCCGCGGTTGAGATCGTCGTTGTTCTCGTTCCAGTGCTTCTCGAGACCGCCCAGGAGATCCTCGAGCCCGATGGCGATGGGCCGCCCCTGATCGTCCTGCACCTGCACCGCCGGGCCGTTGAAGCCGAGGAGCTTCCACACCTCTTCGACCTGCAGCGCGACCGGCCCCTCGGTGATCTTCTTCTCCATCGGCGTGCCCGACGCGTTGAGCGGGATGAGCACGAGGGCGTTGGAGGGGACGCCGTTGGGGAACGCGGTGATGGGCGCGAGGATCGCCGCGCCGCCCGTCAGGCTCAACGCGGGTCCAGCGCCAGGCGGCGCTCCGGTGGCGGGGCGGGGAGAGGCGGCGGGATTTGCAGGTTGCGTCATGATGAGGGCGCACACCGTACCACGAAGAGGGCGGCCGGCAGGGGCGGGTGTGCGGTGATTTACCGCACTGATCCTCTGGCAGAGACTGCCCCGGCGCGGTTACCTTCGGCGGTGTGATTTGCGTCAATCACGGCGAAAGGGAGGGACGTGCCCGCTGCCCCAAGTGCAGCAACGCGTTCTGCAACCCGTGTCTCGCGTTCTCGGTGCCGGATCCCTCGCGCTCGGATGGAAGATGATGGCGACCACGACCGGGGAAGCACCGCGCATCGAGACGCGAAAGCACCGCTAGCGGCCCATCCCTCCGGCCAGCTGCTTGGCGCGGAGGCAGCCCTCGTGGTTCCCCAGGCTGCACGCCTTGTTCGCGTCGGCGGTGCTCTCGGCGATCTGGTCGTTGTTGTAGTAGGTGCCGCCTCGTTCGAGATAGGCGCGGCCGTCGTCGGGGTGAAGCGCGATGTACGCGGTCCAGATGGGGATCATCTCCAGCGTCGCTGCGTGCCCCTGCTTGTCGAGCTGGTAGTCGAGCTTCTGGATCGCCTCGAAGTTACCGGGGTCCTTGGCGACGGCGCTCCGCAGATCGTCGACCGACTCGCCGCCCACGAGCACCACGTCGTTGTGCAGCTGCCGCGCGCGCGGATCGTCGGGACCGAGCTCGGTGGCGAGGTCGCTCTCACGCTTGGCGCGCGGGATGTCGCTCCTCTGGAGGGCGTCGGTGGCGTCGTCGAGGAGTCCAGCGAACACGAACGAAGCATTCTGGAGGGCGCTCGATTGGGTCGGGTCCATGCGCATCACGCGCATCAAGTCGAGACCGGCCGGCTCCCACATCTCCTCGTCGGCTTCCTCGTCTGCCAGCTCGGCGAGCACGTCGGGGTAGCCGGGGCGCAGCTCGTCCGCGCGGCGGACGTCAGCGAGGGTCGCGTCATCGTCCCCGTTCGCACGCTCGATCTTCGCTCGCTCGAGGAGGAAGTCGAAGTAGTCCCCGATGGCGCAGGCCTGGTCGATGGCCCGCCGTGCGGGTCCGTACTTCTTCGCCGCCTTCAGGGT
>JAMFST010001381.1 GCA_026225435.1 Labilithrix luteola | reverse complement strand
GGTAACGCATTACAATGGATCTTAGCTTGACACATGGTTGCAAACCATGTGTCACTCATTTGGAGGACGTTGCTGGAATAATCCGTGCACAGGAACACGCTGTGTTGCTGTGCACGGTGTATTCAGTCAATGTCCTCCAAATGAGTTCATGGTTTGCAACCGACCTCGTCTCCTCGATGATCAAGCAGCAGCTCCTCTTCCGCGCCTCCTCGGCCTGTCTCGTGCGCCGCGGTCATCCGACCCTCGGCGCCATGCTCACTCGCGAGCAGTACGTCGCCGCGCGACACGTCTCGGTGGCGCAGCAGGGGCGCTCGCGCGATGTCTTCGAGGCCGCGCTGGTGCAGGAGGGGATCGTGCGCAACGTGACCCTGGAGGTGAGCCACTTCGTGTCCGTGCCGCTGCTGGTGGCCGAGTCGGATCTGGTGGCGACCGTCCCCCGCCCGCTCGCGGTGCGCTTCGCGCAGCTGTGCGATCTGGTCGTCCACGAGGTGCCCTTCCCCACGCCGCAGACCGAGGTGAAGCAGTTCTGGCACAAGCGCTTCGACGCCCACCCACGCGTGCAGTGGATCCGCCACGTGGTGGCGGAGACGAGCCAGAACAGGCCGTCGCTCGGTCACCCCGCCTGAGACCTACGTTCAGGCGCGCCGGCGCGTGACCCGCGGGTGCTCGCTGGTGATGATCGCGCTCGTCGCCGGGTGCAGCTGTGCGTCCACCGGGTGGAGCGCCCCCTTCTCGTCCAGCACGCGCGGCCGCCGCGGATGGTGCGCGCCCAGGCGCTCCTCGTCGAACGTCGGGGACACCACCAGCACCTCCGGCGTCTCGGGGTACTCGCTCGGTCGCGTGTCCGTCCGTGGCGGCGCGTCCCCCACGCCGATGGTTCGGACCGTTCGCTCGAGCCGCACCTTGTAGCCGGGCACGCCGTACGCGCGGACCAGCACCACGTCGTCCGGCTGCCCGGGATCGCGCACCAGCGTACGGCTCGCCGGCGTGCGCTCCTCGATCTCGCTGGCGAGCGTCACCGAAGGGCGCACGCCGTCCCCCTCGAGCCACACCGCGAGTCGGTTGTCCTCGCGCTCCTCCACCACCTGGGCGCGCACCGTCACTGGCTCGGCGCGGGTGTTGCGGATCTTCAGGTCCACCTGGGGAAACACCACCGTCGCGTCCAGCCCCATGCGGATGTACGCGCTCGGGCGGCTGTGCGGCGTGCGCACGACCACGCCCAGCCCGGCGAGCAGCGCCGCCGCGTGGAAGGTCGAGGCTACCTGGCAGGTGCCGCCGCCGGTCCCCTGCGTGAGCTGACCGTCACGGTACACCACGCTGGGCTCGTAGCCGAGGCGCGCGGTGCGCTCGCCGACCCGCTCGTTGAACGAGAAGACGGCGCCCGCCGCGAGGACCACGCCGTCGAGCGCGGCGGCGGCGATCCCCAGGTTCTGCGCGCGCGTGCGGTGCTCCGGATCGCGGAGGAAGCGGGTGGAGAAGCGCGCGAGCACGTTGCTCTCCGCCCCTTCGTCGGACGACGCGGCCGCCGCCACCGAGGACCGCGACGACGCGAGCACCGGCGCGAGCGCGAAGCCCGCCACGGTCAGGAGAGCGCTGCGCCGCGAGCGGTCCACTCAGTGCTCCTTCGAGGCGACGAGCAGGTGCGAGTGGTCCGCCGTCGTGTGGTAGCCGAAGGAGAAGGGCAGCGGCGACGGCGTCCTGCGCGCGAAGGCCGCGGCCAGCGCCGGCTGCCCGCGGTCGGCGAACGGGTGCCCCGGCGGGACGTAGCGCCCGAAGAAGCGCAGCGCCCAGCCGTGCTCCAGCTGATGGAACGGCACGCCGCTGTCGTCCTGCACCAGTACCGCGCTCTGCTCCAGCAGCCACTGCGTCGTCTGCGTGAAGCGCGGCTCGCCGAGGAGGAAGCTGGCCGACTTGAGGAGGGTGACGAACGGCCCGCCCGCCGCGAGATCGGCGAAGAAGCGGTGCCGCTGCAGCAGCCCCAGGTTGGACAGATCCACCGAGGCGTAATCGAGCTGCCGCGGCGCGTGAGTGGGTGGGTCGGACGGGGTGGTCCAGGTGAGCCGCACTCGACCGGGGCTCACCCCGGTCTCGATCAACGTCACCACGCCGCCGAGGCGCGCGATGGTCGCCGCGAGCGCACCGGCCACGCCGTCGTCTTCGAAGTCGGTCGCCATGATGCGCGTGCGGAAGAACGCCAGCCGGTGCAGGTCGGCGAGCGACGAGCCCAGCTGATCGAAGTACCCGTCGGGCACGCGCGCCGGATCGGGCAGCGGCCGCACCGGCTCGAGCCCCACGAGCACCAGCTTCGGGCGATCGGCGAAGAGCGCGATGGCGTGGAGCGCGTCCGGCCCGGAGAACGGATAGAGCAGCGGCAGCCCCGGCGGGAGAAGCGGAAGGAGCTCGCTGCCCGACCAGGCTCGCAGCGCGCGGACCCGAGCCGCGGTGCTCCGCCAGGCCGTGTCCTGCTGCGCCGCGTACGCCTTCCACTCGCCCGGCGCATCGGCCGTCGGCAGCGGGTCGAGCCCGGCGAGCCAGCGCGCCACCCGGTTCGCTTCGGGACCGGAGATCCGCGTCGTCTCCGCCGCCGGCTCCTCGGCGGCCACACCTGCGCCGCCGCCACCTCCTCCGATGACCCGCGTCGCCGTCGTCGGCATCTGCCCGAAGGCGCGCCGTCCGAGCAGCGCACCGGCGGTCGCGAGCGCAGAGCCGAGCAGCTCACGCCGCGCGATGGTCACGAGATCCTGGGCGTCATTTCCCGCGGCCGAGGAACTCTTTGATCGATCCGACGATCGCGTCCTTGTCGCGGATCTCGCTGGTCACGACCCGCTCGTCCTTGCCGAAGTGATCGCGCAGATCCTTGATGAACTGCCCCGACCCGTACGGGCTCTCCACCTGCCCGTAGGCGAACATGTTCGCCCGCGGCAGCAGCTTGCTCTTGAGGATGTCGACGCAGGCGAGCGTGTCGTCCATCGACCAGTTGTCCCCGTCGCTGAAGTGGAACGGGTAGATGTTCCACTCCTCGGGCGGGTCGTGGTCGTCGATGATCTGGCTGCAGAGCTTGTACGCGCTCGAGATCATCGTGCCGCCGCTCTCGCGTGTGTGAAAGAACGTCTCGCGATCGACCTCGCGGGCGACGGCGTCGTGAATGATGAAGCGGCTCTCGAGCCCTTTGTACTGACGCTGGAGCCACGCATCGATCCAGAAGCTCTCGATGCGGACGATCTCCTTCTGCTCGTCGCCCATCGAGCCCGACACGTCCATCATGTAGACGATGACCGCGTTGGCGACCGGCTCGGCCTCGGTCTTCCAGCTGCGGAAGCGCTTGTCGTCGGGGATGGGGACGACCACCGGCTTGTCGGGCATGTAGCTGCCCATGCCGATCTGCCGCTTGAGCGCCTCGCGGTAGGTGCGGCGGAAGTGGCGCAACGACTCGGGACCGACGCGGCGGATGCCGGTGTAGCGGTCCTTGGCGTTGATGATCTTGCTCTTGCCCTTGTCCTGGATGTCCGGGAGCTCCAGCTCCTCGCCGAGGATCGAGGCCAGCTCGTCGAGGGTGACGTCGACCTCGAGGACGTGCTCGCCGGCGCCTTCGCCGGCCTTCTTGCCCCCCTCCCCCTCGCCTTCGCCTTCCTCGCTCCCGCCCATCGGATCGCCGGGGTCGCCTTCACCCTGACCGGCGCCCCCCTGGTTCTTGTCCCCGAAGCGGAAGCGCGGGATGTCGATCTGCGGGATGGGGATGGAGACGAGCTCCTTGCCCTGCTTGCCGACGAGCTCCCCCTGCGAAATGTACTTTCGTAGATTCTGCCGGATGCGGCCGCGGACGATGCCGCGGAAGCGGGAGTGGTCCTGATCGATCTTGAGGGACATCTAAGAAACGAGCATACCCCTCAGGATCGTTTGCCGTCGAGCGAGAGGCGCGCGATCCACAAGCAGACAAGGACGTTCACGATCATCCAGGCGCGAAGAGCGAAGGCGCCGAGGAAGAAGCTGACGTCGGCGAGGACGCCGTACTGGACGAGCAGCGCGGCCATGCCGAGGGCGAAGCCGCCGAGGAGCGGCCGGGTGCGGCGGAAGCCGAAGAAGAGCGTCGCGGCGGCCAGCACGGGCGCGGCGTTGGCCAGCGGGAGGAAGCGGTGCAGCCCGGCCGACGCAGCCAGGGACCACTCGCCGAACGGATGCGAGAGGAAGAACACCCCGGCGCGCGAGATCGGCAGGTGGAGCAGCGGCGCGAAGGGGAGCAGGCCGGTGGCCGCGGTCAGCGCGCCGAAGAGGGCGAACGGCGTCATCGCCAGCTTGCCGCCGCGACGACGGATGCGCCGCTTGATCAGGCCGAAGAGCGCCAGGAGCGCGAGGCCGCGGATGGCCACGTGGAGCCAGTGAGCGCGGGCGGTGGCCTTGGCTGCGTTGAGGATGCCGGCGCCGAAGAACGTCTTGTCCTCCTTGGCCGTGGCGGTCGCCTCGAGATCGGCGCGGACGGCGGCCGGGTCGGTCACGCCGTCGGCGATGACCAGCGCCGCAGCGCCGGCGACGTGCGGCGAGGCCATGCTGGTGCCGTTGAACGTGCCGAAGATCTCGCAGCGGTTCTGCCCGCCGTTGCAGATGGTCTGCTGGGTGACGGCGACACCGGGGGCGGCGATGCCCACCTGCTTCCCGCGCGAGGAGAACCAGGCGAGGTTGTCGTCGCGGTCGGTCGCGCTCACCGCGAGCACGCCGTCGTAGGCGCCGGGATAACCGACGCTGCGCCCGCTGTTGCCGGCGGCGGCGACGACGAGAACACCCTTGTCCTGGGCGTAGCGCACCGCCTCGCCGAGGATGCGGCTGGGGAACGGCCCGCCGAGGCTGAGGTTCTCGACCTGGGCGCCGTGATCGGCGCCGAAGCGGATCCCCTCGGCGACCTGCGCGAGGCTGCCCCAACCCCCCTTCGAGAGCACCTTGATCGGCATCACGTTGGCGCAGAACGCGAGGCCTGCTCCGCCCTGCCCGTTGTTGGTCGTCTGCGCGATGGTGCCGGCGACGTGCGTGCCGTGACCGTTGTCGTCCGCCGCCTCGCGGTTCTTGCCGACGAAGTCGTAGCCGCCTTCGCAGCGGGTGCCGGCGAGGTCCGAGCCGCGCGAGAACGGCCCCTTGTCGAAGCAGGCCACGCCCGTGTCGATGACGGCGACGGTGACGCCCTGTCCGCAGCCGTAGTCCCAGGCTTGCTCGGCGCCCACGCGGGTGAGGTGCCACTGCTTCTCGGCGTAGAGCGGATCGTTGGGGACGAAGGTGGCGCGGAAGATTTCCATCGGCTCGGCCGATTCGACGCGCGGATCGGCGGCGAGGCGGGCGAGCAACGCGTCCTCGCGCGAGGGGTCGACGTCTCCGACCAGCAAGTTGTCCTCGTGACGACTGAACTCGCTGGCGTCGCTCGAGCGGAGGCCGAAGTCACGGGCGTAGTCCGCCTCGAGCTGGTCGATCTCCGCGTCGGAGAGCGAGTCCTTCACGTCGATGGCGACCTCGCCGTCGATCTCCTCGGCGCCGTCCCCCGGCTGGCTGTCGGCCAGCTCCGCGGGGAAGGTGGCGGCGAGCGCCTGCGCGGCGGCGACCGGCGAGACCGGCACACCCATCCCCAGGCTCGGCCGGCCGTTGTTCACGTTGTTCACGTCGCCGCTGTTGACGTCAAAGCTGCCCGCAGGCGTGAGCGCGTTCGGTGCCGCCTGGGCTGCTCCGCCCGACAGGAGCAGCAGGACAGCGAGCGGCGAGAGCTTGAGGAGGGAACGCATGAGGATCTCCGGGGTCAGACGAGCGAGAGGCGGCTTAGTTTCCCGAGCGGCCCCCTTTTGTTCAGCGTACGACGCCGCGGCGCGATCCGCCCGGTCGTTTGCGCGGCGCCCGTGTGCGCCGATGTGCTCACGATGCGCTGTTGTGTTTGCGCGCGAGGGCTCGCCTGTGGCAAGCGAGGGCTCCGCATGACACGGCCGATCCTCCTCTGCAGCGCGGTCGCGCTCGGCGCCCTCGCCGCGCTCGCTGGGTGCAACCGCACGACCCCCGAAGTGAATCCCGTCGCCGACGCCCCGCCCGACGCAGGGCCGCTGGCGCTCGCCTCGGGCAATCCGCTGGCCGATCTCAAGAGCCACCTCAGCCAGAAGCAGGCGCCGCCACCGATCGATCCGAAGGACATCGTGCCCGTCGCCAAGCGCGACCCCGACTGGGACCTCGAGCCGCAGGACCCCGCGCGCGACTACGTCCGCCGCTACGTCTGGGGCGTGTCGCGCTACGGCGACATGAGCCCGTGCGTCGACGCCCAGGCCTCGGTTCCGGAGAACGGCAAGGCCACCGTGCGTGTCGTCGACGCGTACCCGCCGCACTGCCCGCCCACCGGCGTCGACGAGATCTTCGCCGTCGACGTGAGCGCCGACCGCCTCGAGCTGGTGCACCAGCAGTCCGATCGCCCCAAGCTCGCCAAGTGGTTCGACGGCAGCGATCCGCTGGGCCCGGCCAAGGCCCCGGTGCCGGAGTTCGCCAACCCGGCCAAGTGGACGACGCCGACCGGCGACGTGTTCAAGGACGCGCAGCTCGCCGTGGTTCGCATCCAGCTCTACGGGCGCGGGACCTACCCGTTCGTCATGGTGGCCGGCTGGCCGCAGTGGTTCCCGCGCGACTCCGACCAGGCCACGCGCGACGCGTTTGCCGTGAAGGTGTGTACCGCGAGCAAGGGGCTGCCGCTGGCGGTGGCCGCGGGGTTGAACCGCTCGGACGTCTTGCGAATTCGCTGCGGCGAGCACCCGACGGGGATCTGGGAGACGCTCTGAGCGCGGTCAGCGGTCTTCGTCCAGGTCCATCGGCGCTCAGCCCGCGAGGATCAACACCGAGACCTGACTCGGCGCGAGGCGCACGCTGGTCGGGCAGTTGGTCGAGTTGGCCATCGACATCGAGGTCATGCGCGTCACCGGCTTGCCGCCGATGAGCACCGTGAAGGCGCCGGTCACCGCCTGGCACTTGCCCATCACCGTGCCCGAGGCGACCCCCATTCCGACGCCGGCGTTGTCACCGCTGGTGAGCGGGATGACCGTGCCGAGGTTGTGCACCGGCATGCAGGACATCAGCACGTTGTAGACCGCCGACACGCCCATCGGGCCGTTGGCGATGTTGGGATAGGGAACCGGGATCGGCGGAGCAGGCGGCGCGGGCGTCAAGCAGACATCGGGAAAGCCGAGGTCCATTCCACCGCCCTGGGTATTGGCAAACATGGGAAGTCTGGGTCTCCTTTGGAATCTTCAGCCGATGTGGATCTGCTCGCCGTCGAGCTTCACGAGCTTGCGCGCTCCGGCGAGGACGTTCTCCGCGCGGAGCAGCATCTCCTTCTCGGTGCGGTAGTCGAGGCGGCCGGCGCGTAGCTGGTCGGTCTCCTCCACCGTGCGGAAGCAGCTCTTCACCGTCTGCGAGAGGCGGTCGTAGAAGGTGTCCACCGCCTTGACCGCCACGCGTGCGCTGTCCGCGTGGGCGAGGACGGTCTCGGCGAGCAGCGCCAGCGTGCCGAAGCGCATGGTCCCGCGCTCGGCGTCGAGGTCGAGCGTCCTGGCTGCCACGCGCAGCGGCCCTTCGACCCGCAGCTCCACCGCCTCGTTCCCCTCGGCGCGGGAGAGCACCGCGAGGACGAAGAGCCGACCGTCGGCCAGCGTGACGACGAGCACCTCGTCCCCCGCCATCGGCTGGACGAGACACGACGTGGCGCGAGCCGCGCGCCGCTCTCCGCGCTCGGTGGCGAGGAGGACCTCGCTCCCCTCCACGCCGAGGACGGTGGCGGCGTCGGTGGTGGTCGAATCGTGAACGTGCAGGCGAGCCAGATTGTCCATGTGTATCTCCAGGTTCAGCCAGTTCAGCGAGCAGGCGGGAAGAACTTCTCGGCCGCGGCGAGATCTTCGTCGTCGCGCAGCGAGCCATCGGCGGCGTCCAGGCGCGCGCCGACCGTGCGCGTCCGGTGGAGGCGAGCGCGAAAGAGCTTCGCGCCGCGGAGATCGGAGCCGCGCAGATCCGCGTGAGAGAAGTCGGCGTAGCGCAGGTCGGCGCCGCCAAAGCGTGCCTCGTCGGCGGTCGCGCGCTGGAAGATCGCCTCGCGCAGGGTCGCGCCGGAGAAGTCGGCCCCGCCAGCCTGCGCGTCGACGAACAGCGCCTGGCGCAGATCGGCGTCCGCGAACGACGCGCCGGTCAGGGTCGCGCCGATGAAGAGCGCGTTGCTCGCGCTCACCTTCTTCAACTTGGCGCCGGCGAGCTTGGCGTCCTTGAAGTTGGTCTGCCGGAGATCGCAGCCGGACAGGTCGCAGCCGGTCAGGTCGGCGCCCATCAGCTGGCTGCGGGGGAACGCGTGGCCGCGGAGATCGCGCCCCGCCAGGTT
>JAMFST010001380.1 GCA_026225435.1 Labilithrix luteola | reverse complement strand
GGTGGCGACGGTGCCCCCCTCCATGGTGCCGCCGTCCATGTTGGGCAGGTTCGGCATCATGATGCGCTCGACCTTGATGTCGCAGCTGAAGTTCGGATCCTTGTCGTCGTCGCAGCAGGCGGTCTCGGTCTCGATCGAGTCGACCAGCGGGTAGCCGAACTTGAGGATCTTCTCCTCCATCTCGGTCATCTTGCAGCGGCCGAGGGTGGCCGCCGTGCCCATGTTCTTCGCGGCGTGGTTGCTCGCCGAGAGGCCGCCCTGGGCCGAGAGGATGACGGTGAGCGCCAGGCCGAGGATGGAGATGGCCACCATCACCTCGAGCAGCGAGAAGCCGAGCAGCTTCCACTGCCGGCCCTTCGCCCGGAGCTCTCGCAGGCGCGCGACCATCAGAAGCCTCCTCGATCTTCGCGCTCGGAGGCGGACTTGTCGTCGGTGGGGAGCACCAGCTTGACGGGTCCGTTCTTCACCGTCACCTTCCCGGTGAGGGGCGAGACCATCAGCGTCTGCGTGTCGACGTCGTCGACCGACTTGCGGATGCGCAGCTCGATCGAGGCGCGCTCGGTGAGCCCGCCGGGCCAGAAGTACAGGTAGGCGCGGCCCGCGATCTTCGGCTCGTCGTCGTGGGCGGTCTGCACCTGGCGGAACGTGATCGGCTCCGGCAGGTGCTGCGGCCCCTTGGGCTGGCCGTCCGCCTCACCGACGCCCATGGTGCTCACCGGACGGAACGACGGGCGCGGGATGTTCGGCCCCTTGATGGCCGCCTGCCCCGCCGCGAGCGCGTCCTGCTCGGCCTTGGTCTGCGCGCTCGCGCCCGCCGCACCGGACAGATCCTTGGTCTGCACCAGCATGGGTGCGTCCGACTCCTCGAGCCACATCGTCGAGTTGTCGAGGTCCATCACGATGCGCTCGCTGCGCGAGGTGGCCGTCGCGCGGGTGTACGCCACCTTGATCATGCCGGTGAGCCCCGACGCCGTCTTCTTCAGCTTCGCGGTCGACAGGCTCCCTGTCCCGAACACCATCGCCCCCATCACCAGCGCGATGAGCACCATGCACACCATCAGCTCGATCAACGTCAACCCGCGCTCGCGCGTGCGGGCGCGAAGGCGACCGCGCACGACGATGCGGGAGAGCTGGGAGGATGGGGAGCGCATGGTGCTGTCTGGTCAGCGATTCACGTCAGCTGGTGGGCTGCTGGGTTTCGGGGACGCGGATGTCGTCCTTGGTGCCCTCGCGCTTGTCCGGGCCGGCGCTGAAGACGTAGATCTCGTCGTCCTCGCAGGTGATCTTGAACGGGTTGTCCCAGGCGTCGCTCAGCTTGGAGGCCGAGTCGATCATCTTGCTCTGCACGAGCACCTGCACCGTCGGGCAGTCGGTGCCGCCGTTCTCGCCCTTCCAGGTCTCGGCGGCGGTGCGGAGCGACTTGGCGCTGGTGCGGGTCGTCTCGATCTGCGCCTTCGTCAAGCGCGGGAGCACGGCGACGGCGACGCTGCCGGCGATGAGCCCGAGGATGACGACGACGATCATGACCTCGATGAGCGTGACGCCGCGCTTGGCTGCGCGCCGGACCGCGGGAAGAACCGCCTTACCTGTCGTTGCGTTCATGATTGAAAACCTTTCAAGTTCCGTTTCGCGGACCGCCGAACGTGAGAGCGCTCATTCGATCCGATCCAACCCACCAGGGACACCATCTGCTCCGTCACTTGCGAGATCGAAGCCGCGCGGGTCGCGGCGGCCAGGACAGGTGAGCCGCAACGGGCGGCCCCAGGCGTCCTCCGGCACGTCGCGCGAGTAGCCACCCGCCACCAGCTCGTCCCAGCGCGGACAGCCGCCGGGATGATCGGCGCGGAAGGCCATCACGGCGCGCTCGGCCGTGACGATCGAGGCGCGCGTGGCCCGCACGCTGGCCGCCGTCTCCTCGCGTTGCCGCAGCCAGATGACCATCGCCAGGAGCAGCGCCACGCCGACGAAGATCCGCGCCCGGGCGCGGCTGACGAAGCCGAACAGGCCACGCTTGCGCTCCCAGGGGAAGAAGACCTTCCGTTCTCGACGGCTGCTGAGGATCATGATCGTTCACGCTCGCTCACTGGATGAAGTCGTTCATCTGGATGAGCGGCATGAGGATGGCGAAGGCGATGAAGCCGACCGCGCCTCCCATGATGACGATCATGAGCGGCTCGAGCAGGCTGGTGAGCGCCTGGACGCGGGTCTCGACCTGGGTGTCGTAGGCGCGGGCCACGTTCTCGAGCATCTGCTCGAGCTGACCGGATTTCTCCCCGACGGTGATCATGTGCACGACGATCGGAGGAAAGTCGCCGCTGCGCTTGAGCGGCAGGGCGATCGACTCCCCCTCGCGGATGCTGTTGGTCGCCTCCTCGATCACCTTGGCGAGCCGGGCGTTGTCGAGGACGTTCTTGACGATCTCCATCGCCTTGAGGAGCGGGACGCCGCTCTCGAGCAAGGTGGCCAGCGTGCGCGAGAAGCGCGCGACCGCGAGCATGCGGAAGAGGGTGCCGAAGATCGGCAGCTTGAGGAGGA
Source organism: Labilithrix luteola (assembly GCA_026225435.1). Lineage (GTDB taxonomy): Bacteria > Myxococcota_A > Polyangia > Polyangiales > Polyangiaceae > JAMFST01. The sequence continues at coordinate 3,613 of JAMFST010001380.1, read as the reverse complement.
GGCTGTCCTTCCAGATCTGCCCGCGCGAGGTGGACACGAACGCGAGGAGGCGGCCGAGGGCGAAGCCCATGAGCAGACCGCCGACGGCTCCGAGGGCGAAGGAGTTGAAGGAGCTCACGGCCGTGCTGATCCAGACCATCAGCAGCAGCGAGAACACCGCGAAGCCTTGCCACACCGGGTTGCGGTGGCCGGCGGCGTCCTTGGAGAAGGCGCGCCGGATGCAGGTCATGGCGACGAGCGCGGAGGCGAACCCGGCCATCTCGTTCGACGCCATGCCCGACGAGACGCCGATGAGCAGCGCGGTGTACCAGGGGAGCGCGCGGTCGATGCTGGCGAAGATGCTCGTCACCTTGGGGACGACGACCACCATCATGATGCTGATGAGCACCGAGCCGATGAGCAACATGAGCACCGGATAGGCGAGCGCGGCGCCGACCTTGCCGCGCAGCTTGGCCTGGTTCTCCATGAAGTCGGAGAGGCGCTCGAGCACGGTCTCCAGCGTGCCCGAGGCTTCGCCGGCGGCCACCATGTTGATGTACAGATTGGGGAAGACCTTGTTGTGCGGCTCGAGCGCCTTGGCCAGCGCGATACCTTCGTTGAGCCGGTCGCGCACCTGGGTGAGGACGCGCTTGAGCTCCTGCTTCTCGACCTGCTCGGTGAGCGCGGCGACCGCCTCGACGAGCGGGATGCCGGCGCGCACCAGCGTGGCCAGCTGGCGGGTCATCATGGCGATGTCCGAGACGCCGACGCGGTTGAACATCGCGCCGAAGTTGATGTTCGCCCGCTTGGCGACGCGCGCCTTGGCCTCGTGGATGGCTCCCGTGAGGAGCACCCCCTCGCGCTTCAGCTGGGCGCGCAGGACCTTCGGGTTGTCCGCGTCGCGAACCCCCTTCACCGACTTGCCGGTGGTGGCGATGAGCCCGGTGTATTCGAAGACGGCCATGGCGATGCTGCTCTCTTAGCTCGCGCGCGAGACGGCTGCCCGATCCGGCTCCGCCTCCACGTCTTCCTGGGTGGCGAGGAGGACCTCGTCGACGCTGGTCAGCCCCTTGAGCACCTTGCGCGCGCCGTCGTCGCGGAGGCTGTCCATCCCCTGCTCCATGGCGGTGCGCTTGATGGTCTGCGAGTCGGCGTTGCGCAGGACCAGCGGGCCGATGGAGTCATCCATCAGCAAGAGCTCGTAGATGCCGCGACGACCGGTGAAGCCGGTCTGGCCACACTTGTCGCAGCCCTTCGGCTTGTAGAAGATGGGGCGCTCGACCATCGTCTCGATGACGTCCTGCTCCTTGACCACCTTCGGGTAGTAGCGGGTCGTCGTCAGCTCGCGGCGGCGGCCGCGCATGGTGGTGCGGGGGACGTCGAGGCCGAGCTCCTCGAGCTCGTCGTCGGTCGCCTCGTACGGCTGCTTGCAGTGCGGACACAGGATGCGCACCAGGCGCTGCGCCAGGATGCCGATGACCGACGAGCGGAGGAGGAACGGCTCGACCCCCATGTCCACCATACGAGTGATGGCGCCGGCGGCGTCGTTGGTGTGGATGGTGGAGAGCACGAGGTGGCCCGTGAGAGACGCGTTGATGGCGATCTCGACGGTCTCCTTGTCGCGGATCTCACCGACCATGACCACGTCCGGGTCCTGGCGGAGGAAGGCGCGGAGCGCGCTGGCGAAGGTGAGCCCGATCTTGGCCTGCACGTGCACCTGGTGGATCCCGCCCAGATCGTACTAGACGGGATCCTCCGCCGTGAGGATGTTGATGTTGGGCTGGTTGATGCGGTTGAGGCACGCGTACAGCGTGGTCGTCTTGCCCGAGCCGGTCGGGCCGGTGACGAGGATGATCCCGTCCGGGCGATGGATGAGCGAGTCCATCAGCGCGTAGTCGCGCGGGCTGAAACCGAGGTCCGGGAGATCGAGGAGCACGCTCGACTTGTTGAGGAGACGCATGACGATGCGCTCGAAGCCGCGTGACGTGGGGATGGTCGAGACGCGGATGTCGAAGCCCTTGCCGGCGATCTTCTTGGTGATGCGTCCGTCTTGCGGCAGGCGCTTCTCGGCGATGTTGAGCGAGCTCTCGATCTTGATGCGGCTGACGATGGAGCTCATGAAGGCGCGGGGGGCCCGGCGGGCGACGTACAATTCTCCGTCGATGCGGTAGCGGACGAGGACCTCCTTCTCTTCCGGCTCGATGTGGATATCGCTGGCGCGCTCCTTCATGGCCTGGAGGAAGAGCGAGTTGACCCAGCGGATGACCGGGGCCTCGTCGTCGGAGTCGAGGATGTCGCCGACCGCGTCCTCGTCGACGTGATCGCCGTCGTTCTGCAGATCGCCGCCGCCGGCGCCGCGCTCGTACACGCGGTTGATGGCGTCGATGATCTTCTCCTGCGGCGCCACGGTCGCTTCCACCCGCTTGCCGAAGAGCACGCGGATGTCGTCGAGCGCCGGGGTATCGAAGGGGTCGGCGCAGAGGACGAAGACGTGGGTCTCGTCCTCGGCGTGGACGATGACCTTGTGCGACTTGGCGAAGCCGATGGGCACCCGGATCGCGAGATCCGTGGGCACCTTCTCCGGGTTCACGTCGGCCTGGAACGGCAGCTCGGCCTCGGCGGCGAGCGCCTGGCCGATCTGCACCTCGTCACAGACGTTGGAGTTGACCAGCAGGTCGACGAGGTCCGAGCCCTTCTCGCGCTGCACGGCGTACATCGCCTCCAGTCGGTCGACCGGGACGCCCGCGCGTCGGGTGAGAATTTCTCCGAGAAATCGCTGCTCCTGCATCCGCGCCTCCTTGTTTCGTTCTCCCTCAGTGCGCCCTGGTGACTGTGCCTCGTCAGTGCTCCTGGCGATCGACGTTCCGTGCCGGGGGGCTCGGGTTGACCTGGGGCGCGCCGTCGCCGTTGTCGCCGCTCTCCGCCCGGTTGCGTCGTTCGCGCGCCGGGGTGACCGCCGGAGGTGCCGGCGAGTTGCCGTCTCCGTCGCCGCCGCTGGAAGCGGACCCGCCCGAGTGCAGGCTGGCGGGCATCTCCAGCGGCTCGCCCGGGGTGTGCGTCTTCACCTCGCGCGGCTTGGTCAGGTCGTCCAGGTGCCGGCGCTCGTCGACGTTGATGTACGCCTGCCGCACGTTCTCCAAGAGGCCGTTGGCACGCGAGTAGTCCTTGGGTGGCTCGTAGTCGCCGTTGTCGCTGAAGACGAAGTAGTGGTCGAGGTACTGCTGCCGCTCCTCCATCTTGCGCTCGAACACCGTGCGCAGGTCGGCCTGCTCGCGGATGATGTACGGCGTCAGGATCAGGATCAGGTTTCGCTTCTCGATCGTGTCCGTGCGCGTGCGGAAGAGCGCGCCGACGACCGGGATGTCGCCGAGGAACGGCACCTTCTGCTCGGTGCGGCTGTTCACGCTGCGGATGAGGCCGCCGATGACGACCGTCTGCTGATCCTTCACCACGAGCTGCGTGGTGGCGGTGCGCTTGGCGATCGGCACGGCGCCGAGCGCGCCGGGAAGCGTGGCGCCGGCCTCGCTGATCTCCTCGGACAGCTCGAGGCGGACCTCGTTGGAGTCGTTGAGGTGCGGCTTGATCTTGATCTTGGTGCCGACGTCGGCGCGCGGTGCGGTGAAGCCGCCGAGGC
>JAMFST010001379.1 GCA_026225435.1 Labilithrix luteola | reverse complement strand
GGGTGCGCGATCTGGGTGCTGTCGAGGTGCACCGAGTAGCAACGCGCCTGGGCGTGACCCGCGACCGCCGGCTTCTTCTGCGCGCAGCCGCTCGGAACCACGGTCGCCTTGGCGAGCGTCGCGGTGTCGTTCGAGAGCGCCGCACCGCCGGTGGTGTCATCGCTGCTGGGGGCCGAGGAACAGGCCACGACGATGGCAGCGCCGAAGATGGTGGTGACGCTGACGAAGGAGAGCTTGAGGGAGCGGTTCATGGTGGCTGGCACTTTCAGGGGGCGAGGCAGTCGGAGAGGTCGGGTTCGCGCCTGGGTGCAGTGGAGGTGGACACTCACCTCATCGCCCGGCTGGCTTCAACGACGCCACTTGTGCTCTCTGGTGGGCACCCCTCGCCATGGAAAAAGAGCGCGGCTGGATCACATTTCGTCCAGGCTGGATCGGTTCCGTCCCGCCCTGAAAAATTAGAGCCGTTGTCGCCGGTTAGCCCTGATGTATGCGTTAAGTTGCCTGAACAAAACGACGCGAGGCGGAAGGTCCCTCCCGCCTCGCGTGGTTGGTCGTTCGCTAGCGGCTCACTTGCCGGCGTTGGTCTCGGTGCTGCCGTCGGCGATGGCGGTCGCGTTCGGGGTGCCGTTGCCCGTCGGGCCGTCCCAGCCCTTGCCGGCGGTGCAGATCGGCTTGTCCTTGGTGCAGGTGCCGTTGTTGCCCGAGGTCACGTCGTAGAAGTCGCCGGTGTTCTCGTAGGAGAAGGCGTTGGTCGCGCTGGTCGCCTTGCCGACGCGCACCATGAGCGACGCGAAGATGGGCGAGCTGGCGCTGGTGCCGCCGTACTGCTCCCAGCCATCGGCGCCGGCCGACGAGCCGCCGTAGGTGTCGTAGACGGCGACGCCGGTGTTCGGGTCGGCGACCGCGGAGACGTCGGCCTCGGCGCGCTTGGCGCAGCCGGTCATGGTGGTCGTCTGGAAGGAGGGCTGCGGGAAGATGGTGCTGCAACCCGAACCGGTGCCTTCGCCGCTGCCGCTGTTCCACACCACCTCGGTCCAGCCGCGGGTCGTGCTCGTGTCCTTGGTGAGCGAGGTGCCGCCGACGGCGGTGACCGCCTCGGCCGTCGCCGGGAAGGAGGCGCCGGTGTCGCTGTCGCCGGCGCTGGCCGTCACGAGGACGCCGGCGTGGGTGTAGTGGGTCGCGTCCGAGGTGGAGCTGCTGTCCTCGTCCCAGCCGTAGCTGTTGGACACGGCCTGAGCGCCGAGCTTGACCGCCTCGTCGACGCCCGCCGCGAGGTCGTCGTCGTTCTGGCTGTTGGTCTCCACGAGGAGGATCTTGCAGGACGGGCAGGCGGCCGAGACCATGTCGAGGTCGAGGGCGATCTCGCCGCCCCAGTCGGTGTCGCCGCTGGGCAGGCCGGTGGTCGAGCCGGTCTGGCTGACCTTCTTGAAGCAGCCGTTCGCCGTGGTGCACGCCGGCAGGCCGTAGGTGGAGCGGTAGACGGCGAGATCGGCCTCGGCGTTCGGGTTGTCCTGCGCGTCGACGACGGCGACCGTGGCGTCCGGCGCGAGGTCGGAAGGAATGTTGTACGCGCTCTGGATGTCGCTCGGCCCGAAGCCGGACGGCGTCGTGGTGGTGGTGCCGTCGACGACGGTGGCGTGCTTGATCTTGGTGCTGTCGAGGTGCACCGAGAAGCAGCTGGCCTGAGCGTGCCCGGCGACCGCCGCCTTGTGCGGCGAGTTGCAGCCGCTGGGGATGACGCTGGCCGTGGCCGTGGTGGTCTCGTTGGAGAGCGCGTTGCCGCCGCTGCTGCTGTCGCTGGCGGGGGCCGAGGAGCAGGCGGCCACGAGGAGGGCGCCGATGACGGTGGTGACCGAGGCGAACGAGAGCTTGAGGGAGCGGTTCATGGTGACGTGCACTTTCAGGAGAGCGAGGCGGTCGAGGTTCGGATTCGCGCCTAGGTGCATGGGAGG
>JAMFST010000163.1 GCA_026225435.1 Labilithrix luteola | reverse complement strand
TTCGTCGACGCGCTGTCCAACTGGTACGTCCGTCGCTCGCGTGATCGCTTCTGGCGGCCGCTCACCGACTGGGCCGAACACGAGGACAAGAAGGCCGCCTACCAGACGCTCTACGAGGCGCTGGTCACGCTGTCGCAGCTGATCGCGCCTTTCGTGCCGTACGCGGCGGAGTCGATGTACCGCACGCTGGTCGCGGGGCCGGCGGGGAAGGGCGGCGCCTTGGTCCCGGAGAGCGTGCACCTGACGCTCTACCCGGCGGCCACGCCCGAGCGGATCGATCGCGCTCTGTCGACCAAGATGCGCGCGGTCCGCGAGCTGGTGAGCCTCGGGCTGCAGGTGCGTACCGAGCAGAAGCTCAAGGTGCGTCAGCCGCTCGCCGCGGCGCACGTGCTGGTGTCGGATCCCGGCCTGCTTGCACCTGGGGCCTCCGAGGCGCTCGCCGGCGCCAGCTCGATGATCGAGGACGAGCTGAACGTACAGAAGGTGCACCTGGTCGGCTTCGCCAGCGCGGACGACTACGTGAGCTTCCAGCTGAAGCCGAGCTTCCGTTCGCTCGGGCAGCGCGGCCTCGGCAAGGAAGCGCAGATGCTCAAGGCGAAGATGGGCGCGCTGCCGGCGGCCGAGGCTTCGCTGCTCTACGCGCAGCTCGCCGGGACCGGGACCATCACCGTCGAGGGGATCGCGCTCGGTCGCGAGGACGTCGAGGTGCAGTTCGTGACCAAGGGGGACTTCGCCGCCGCCGGTGGCAAGGTCGGCATGGTCATCCTCGACACCAAGATCGACGACGAGCTGCGCGAGCTCGGTCTGGTGCGCGAGCTGCAGAACCGGATTCAGACGGCGCGCAAGGAGCTCGGCCTCGAGTACGTGGATCGCATCCGCGTCGGCGTGGTCGGAGGTGAGAAGGTCACCCAAGCCGTCACCAAGCACCGTGGCACGCTCGCTGCCGAGGTGCTCGCCATCGAAGTCGACGTGGGGCATTTGCCACCCGGTGCGACGCCGCGAGAAATCGAGGTCGACGGCGAAGCAATCACCCTCGGCGTCGTGCGCGTGCTGGTAACGTGAGTCACTCGATGACGACGCTCGGGGGCAAGGCGAAGCAACGGCGCACCGACGCGACGTCTGCACCGGTGGCTGCACTCACGACGGGCGCGGCGGCAGCATCCGCGTCTGCAGGCACCGTGAACGGCGCGGGCGCTGGCCCTGCGCTCGCGCGCACGGAGATCGTCGATCGCGCCGTTCGTCAGCGCTTCGAGGATGCGCTCGACGCCGCGCTGAAGAACAAGACGGCGCAGGCCGACGCGAGCGAGACGCTACTCGCCGGCGCGCTGCGCGCTCTCGGTGGGGTGAGCCGCGAGCTGCGCGCCGTCATCGCCGAGGCGACGGCGACGATGCAGAAGCGCGGCACGCGCGAGCGTCCTCTGTACGCCGCCGGTCTGCGCACGCTCGCCGAGTCGGGGGACAAGCAGGCGACGCCGCTCCTCAAGATCGCGCTCGCGGCCGACGACGGCGGCGGGCTGCTGGCGGCGAGCGCCGCGTCCTTCTCGCGCGAGCCGTCGCTGGCGCCGCTGCTCGGCAAGCTGGCGGCGCACCGGCAATCGCACGTGGCCTTCGGTGCGGAGACGGCGCGGGTCGCCCGTGGGGATTCGAACGGCGCGCACCTGGCGTCGCTCGCGCCGCGCATCAAGGAGTCGCACCGCATCTCCCTGTGCGCCGAGCTGATCGTGCCGCTGGCGCGCGGCGGCTCGCTGCCCGTCGCCATCGCGCCCGCCCTGTCGGTGCTGCGCGGCGCCGAGCGGCACCTCGGTCGCTGGCTGCCGATGGCGGAGATCGCCGCGCGCGCCGGGGACGGCTCGCCGTTGCTCGAGGCGGAGACGCGGAGCACCGCCGGTCCGGAGAGCGCGCGGGCGGCCTGGTCGCTCGTCGCCTGGTCGCTGCGCGAGATCTCGGCGCCGGCCGCGGTGGCCATCCCGCTGCCGGCCACGCGGCCGACCGGTGAGCTGGTGGCGCGGCTGTCGGATCGACCGAGCGCCGATCGCGACATGACGTTCCTCTTCCGCCTCGCGCGTGCGCGGGTGCCGGCGGCGCGGGCGATGCTCGAGTCGCTCGCCAAGACCCCGCTCGACAGCGAGGCGCCGGTGCGCGCGGCCATGTACCTGGCGCGCGATCACGGTCGCGAGGACCTGCGCCGTGCGCTCGAGGAGGTCGCCAGCGGCGACGTTTTCCCGGCGCTGCGTGGCCTCGCTTGCGCCGCCTTGTGGGACGCGGGGGAACGCGAGCGGGCGCGCGCCATCGCCGAGGAGCTGTCCACCTCCGAGATCATCGGCAACGTCGCCTGGTCGGCCCGGGTGCGCGCCGCGGCGAAGAGCCCACGGGCGATCAGCGGGGAGCTCGCCTCCGAGACGTGGGTTCGCTGGATCCAACGCGGTTGGCTCGACTGAGGCGGTTCTGGGCGCGCGGCGGGATCGGGCTCGCGCTCGGGATCTTGCTGGCGCCGTCCGTCAGCTTCGCCGCGCCGACGGGCGAGGAGCGGGTGGTGGTCGTGGTGGCCGCCGATCGCGACGACGATGACGTGAACGGTGTCGCCGACGGCGCCGAGACGGTGGTGCGCGGGCGTGCGGCGGATGATGTCGTCGCGCTCGTCGACGGTGCCACGCGGATCGAGGTGGACAAGGGGGCCGAGTGCGCCCGGCCGCTGGTGAGCGGGCATCCGACCGCCTGGCCGAGCGCACGAGGCGCGGTGAAGGTGCAGGGGGTCGCCCCGTGCGACGTCGAGGGGACGGTCGTCCGCGGCGCGCGGCGGACACCGTTCACCGTCCACGTGCGCGCCTACGGGTTTCGCGGCGGGGCAGGGGAGGACGTCGATCCGACGAAGCTCCATGCGTCGATGGAGCGCACCGCGCCCGCCTCCGCGCCGGCCGACGCCGCGGCCAGCTACGACGATCCGGACGCGCTCCGCATCCACGTGTCCGGCGACGAGAGCGCGCCGCCGGCGGTCGAGGTCCAGTCGTACGGGAGCGCGGGCAACGCGCTCGACCGGCTCGAGCACCTGCCGCTGGCGGCGGTCGCCTGCCGCGCGGGCGAAGGCGCGCATTGCTGGTCGAGCGCACCGATCCGCCTGGTGGTCGACGACACCGACCGCCTGCAGGCGCTGGTGCTGGGCCGTTCGCTTCGTGGCGAGGTCGGGGGCGGGCTGGCGGTGCGCGGCGGCGGCAGGAAGCTGCAGGCGATCCGCATCGAGGGCCCGCGCAGCTCGGCGGTCGGCCCCATCGGTCGCTTCCGCGTGCAGGCTCGCCCCTTCGTGTTCCGCGTCGCCGCCGGCGGGGCACCGGCCTTCGGCGCCACCGAGGAGCGCGCCATCGGCATCGTCCGCAGCGAGCTCGCCCTCGCCTCGTCGACCTGGGGCCAGTGCGGCGTCACCCTCGGGCCGCCCGCCGACATTGCCGTGAAGGTCGTCGATCCGCCGGCCTCCTCGCTCCTCTCCTTCGGCGACGACGCCGGGCTGCCCGCGTCCGGCGGGCAGCTGCACCTGCGCGCCGACGGCAAGGTGGTCGCGGTCACCTGGAGTGCCGGCCTCGACGTGGCGGCGGTCGCCGGAAAGGTCGCCGCCGCGCTCGAGAGCCAGGGGCTCAAGGTGGTCGTCTCGCCCAACGCGCGCATCGGACCGGGGGCGGGTCCGAGCACCGATCTGCTCGTGCATCGCCGCTCGGGGGCGCCGGTGGTGCTGGAGGCGGCCAACCGGGACGAGCCGCTGTCCACCGACGCGACGCTGGAGGTGCGGCTCGGCATCGTCGACCTGTCCGACGGCTTGCAGCACTTCGGCGACGTCGACGCGGTCGCCGGCACGCTGGAGGAGCGCGCTCTGGTGAAATCGATCGACGACGGGGATCCGACCACCCTCGACCTGGTGTTCGTCCCCTTCTTCGGCGGTGGCGGTCGCATCGGCGAGTCGTTCATCGGCAGCGACGCGTCGAGCGTGGAGAACGTCGTGCTCCTCGACCGGGCCGGCGTCCGCGCGCGGCGCAGCAGCTTCACGCTGGCGCACGAGATGGGGCACGTGCTGCTCGACATCCCCGGTCACCCGGACGACTACGGCATCGACACGCCGAGCTCGCTCATGGACTCGGACGCCGCCGACGCCTCGGCCTTCGGTCCGCGGCGGATCTCCGTCGAGGAGTGCGCCCGGATGATCCGCGAGTCCGGCCCGGAGGCGCGCACGCCGCTCCTCAAGCCGTGGAAGCTCGGACCGATCCGTTACTGACCGTTACTCCGCCGGCGCCGCCGTGAGTCGTGCGCCGCTCTCCGCCGGACGCGGCACCCGCCCCGACACCGCCTCGAGATCGTCGAGCAGGTCGAGCGCGATCGCCTTGCGCGAGCGCTCGCTCTCCGTCTCGCCCCCCGGCCCCACGCACGACGGACATCCGCCCGGACACGGGCAGCTCTCGATGAGCCGCCGCGCCCGCGCGAGCAGCACCTCGCGCTGCTCGAAGATGCGCTCCGCCAGCCCGGTCCCGCCGGGGATGTGCTCGTAGAGGAAGAGCGTCGGGTTGTACCCCGGCGTCACCCCACCGCCGCGTGGAGCGCTCCGTGCCGGCGGCGCGGAGGCTTCGCGATTGGTACCCGCCTCGTGGTCCGGATTCGCTTCCCCGAGCGTCGCTCCGAGGTCGCGCGGATCGCACATCAAGGCGAGCGTCGCCACCGTCTCGAGCGCCCCACCGAGCCCACGGAGCCCGCTGATCGCCGCCGCCCGACCGTAGGGATAGCTGCGCATCCGCTCCTCCGGAACCGTCAGCCAGAACGCCGTCGTGTGCATCTGCATCTCCGGCAGCCGCACGTCCCCGTAGCCGGCGTTCTCGTGGGTGAAGAACTTGATCTTCTTGTACCCGACGACCTTCTCCACCACCGACACCTCGCCCCAGCCCGACGCCCAGGGCGTCGGCGCCGCCGCGAGGCGACTCTGCGCGCTCTCCTCGATGACCGACACCTGCGTGTAGGTCATCGAGTCGGTGTAGTAGTCGGGCGCGACCTTCCGCACGAACGCCTTGTGGTTCTCGTAGTCGAAGCGCTCGACCTGCCAGCACTCGCCGTCGTGCTGGTAGATGGCCTGCTCGTGCAGCATGGTGTGCGCCCCGCGCCAGTCGATCTCGGCGAACGACACGTCCTTGGCGACGTCGATGATGACCACGTTGTCCCAGCCGATGCTCCGCAAGCTGACGTCGTTGGCCGGATAGGAGTCGGCAGCCCAGTGGAACGTCCCGTTCGCCTCGTGGAGCACCTGGTGCGACGCGAGGAACCCGAGCGCGTCGGCCGTTTCCTCCGCCCCCAGCCCGCCGAAGGTCTCCCCGCGACGGAACGGTAGCTCGAAGGCGGCGCACTTCACGTGCTGCACCAGCACCTCCACGTTGTCCGGATCGATGCGCGCTTCCTCCACCGGCGCGCCGAGCAGGTACTCCGGCTCGCGCGCCAGGTACTGGTCGAGCGGGGTGCTCGAGGTGACCAGAACGCAGATGCTCCGCTCGCCGCGCCGCCCCGCGCGCCCGAAGCGCTGCCACACCCCGGCGATCGAGCCCGGGTAGCCGGCGCAGATGACCGCATCGAGCTCCCCGATGTCGATCCCCAGCTCGAGCGCGTTGGTCGCCACCACTGCGAGGATGTCCCCCGCGCGCAGGCGCCCCTCGATCTCCCGCCGCTGCTCCGGCAGGTATCCGCCGCGGTAGCCCATGATCGACGTCGCCGGGATGCGCTCCTTGGCGGCGGCGTCGCGCAGGTAGCGGAGCATCACCTCCACGTTGTTGCGCGAGTGACCGAAGATGATCGTCGGGACGCGCGCCTTGACCAGATCGGTCGCCAGGAACACCGCCTGCTTCACGTAGCTCGCGCGGATCCCCAGCTCCTCGTTCACCACCGGCGGGTTGAAGAGGAAGACGCGGCGCTCGCCCGACGGCGCGCCGCTCTCGTCGAGCAGCTCCAGGTCCGCCTCGTCGCGCCCGAAGAGGCGCGCGGCGTGCTCGCGCGGGTTGCCGATGGTGGCCGTGGCCCCGATGACCACCGGGTTTGCCCCGTGGAAGCGCGCCACGCGGAGCAACCGGCGCAGCACGTTGGCCACGTGCGAGCCGAACACCCCTTTGTACATGTGCATCTCGTCGACGACGACGAACTTGAGGTGCTGGAAGGTCCGCGCCCAGGCGGTGTGGTGGGGGAGCACGCCGGCGTGGAGCATGTCCGGGTTGGTCATGATGATCCCGCTGCGCTCGCGCGCCGTGCGCCGCGCGTCGGCGGGGGTGTCGCCGTCGTAGACCACCGCGCCCGAGTCGATGCCGGCGCCGCCGAGCAGCTCGCGCAGGCTCGCCTCCTGGTCACGGGCGAGGGCCTTGGTCGGATAGAGGTAGAGCGCGCGCGCGTCGCGATCTTCGAGGAGCGCCTGGGCGACGGGCAGGTGGAAGCACAGGCTCTTGCCGCTGGCCGTCGGCGTCGCCACGACGAAGCTGCGCCCGGCACGCGCCGCCCGGAAGGCCGCCGCCTGGTGGGTGTACAGCTGCTGGATCCCGCGCTTCTCGAGCGCGCCGGCCAGCTCGCGGGCAAGACCCGCGGGGAAAGGCTCCGTCGTCCCCTCGCGACCGTTCAACGTGCGGTCGGCGTTGAGGCAGGGCTTCACGTACCGGCTCGCGAGCCAGCCATCGACGACGGCGTCCACACCACGAGCACCGGACCAGGGGGGGAGGGGCATGCGTTCAGTAGGGTAGCCGAGAAGGCTGGACGCATGTGCCGCCTTTCGACCCCCCTCCGGCTCATGGGCGCAGGTACTTCCTGGCCCGACGGCCCTGCTTCGAGTAGTCAGGCGGGCTCCGATGGATCAAGAGCCGGTTCCGACCCCCGAGCCCGCGCCGGAGCTTCCGCCGCCGCCTACCCGTGACGGTGTGCCGCAGGATGCGCCCGCTGTCGCGCCTGCCGCGCCCGACACGACGCCGCCCGAGCTTGCCCCGGATCCCGCGGATCTCGGCCCCTACGCGCCGGCGATCGAGCGCATGCGCCGTCCGGAGGGCTCCTCCCGGTCGGATCCGATCCTCAACCCGCACCCGTCGGGGCTCTTCCTCCTCATCGTGACGCTCATCTCCTTCGTGGCCGACGTGGCGACGAAGATGTGGGCGGAGCACAACCTGAGCAGCGGCAAGACGGTCGTCGTCCTCGGCGACCACCTGCAGTTCGGTCTCGCGCGCAACCGCGGCGGCGCCTGGGGGATCCTCCAGCAGTACGACGAGAGCGTCCGCCGCCCGTTCTTCCTCCTGGTGTCGGTCGCGGCGATCGTCTTCATCATCGCCCTCTACCGCCGCCTGCAGCCGCGGCAGCGCGCGCTCAAGTGGGGGCTGCCGCTGGTCCTCGGCGGCGCGCTCGGCAACGTCTTCGACCGCATCCGCTACGGCTCCGTCATCGACTTCATCGACTACCGCGCCGAGTGGATCAAGAAGAGCTACGACCTCCTCGATCGCGTCCTCCACGACCAGATGCACACCGATCACTGGCCGACGTTCAACGTCGCCGACGTGTGCATCTGCGTGGGCGTCGGGCTGATGGCGATCGACATGTTCAGCTCGAAGAAGCGCGCGACGATCACCTACGTGGTCCCGGCGGTCGACGCACCGCCGCCGCCCCCTCCGCCGCCTGCCGCCGAGCCTCCGGTCGAGCCGCCCGCCGCTGCCGCCGGCGAAGAGCACGCGGGCGAGAGCGCGTAGTCGAGGCCCGTGCGCCCCGAGCTGATCGAGCTTCTCGGCGTCGGCGTCCCTTCGTACTTCGTCCTCCTCGTCACCGGCTTCGTCCTCGCCACCACGCTCGGCGTCCTCTGGGCGCGCCGCATCGGCGAGGACGGCGCGGTCATCGTCGATCTCGGTCTGGCCATGCTGCTCGCCGGGGTCGCCGGCGGCCGGGTGCTCCACGTCCTGGTCGACGGGCACCTCGCCGATTATGTCCATTTGTGCACCGATCCCGGGGCGGTCGACTGGCCCTTCGGACAGCGGGTCTGCCAGGCGCCGGCCATCGGCGGGGTGTGGGATACGGCGCGCGGCGTCTGCCACCCGGCGGCGCGCGATTGCCTCGCCTGGGCCAGGTTCTGGACCGGAGGCCTCACCTATTACGGCGGTCTCGTGGCCGCGCTGGCGACCGCGTTCTGGCTCTTGCGGCGCGACGGATTCCCCTTCTGGCGCGCCGCCGACATGGCCGGCTTCAGCGTGCCGCTGGGGATCGCCCTGGGGCGGGTCGGCTGCCTGCTCGAGGGGTGCTGCTTCGGCGCGCCTGCGCGCCTCCCCTGGGCGCTGTCGTTCCCGCCCGGGAGCCCCGCCTCCGAGGAGCAGCTGCGCGACCATCTCCTGGAAAATCCTGCGCTTGCCAGCCTGCCGGTGCACCCGACGCAGATCTACGAGTCGCTCGGCGCGCTGGTCATCAGCGCGGTGTGCCTCTTCCTCGTGCACCCGCGCAAACGCTACGACGGGCAGGTCCTCGTCGCATTTTTGATCCTCTACGCCGTGCTGCGCGCCTCGATCGAGGTCGTCCGGCGCGACGACCGCGGAGGGCTGGCGGGGCTCAGCACCTCGCAATGGATCGGGATCGGCTTCGTGATCTTCGCGCTGGCGGTCCACCGGTCGCGCCGCCCACGGCCAGCGGCTCCGGTCGAGGCGTAGGCGGCACGGAGCTGGCATTCACCCGGGCGCATGACCTCGACGCTCGTCCGCATCGCCTCGATCGTGGTGCCGCTCCTCGTGCTCGACGTCGTGGCGCTCAGCGCCGGCTGCGGCGACCACCCGGACGGGAGCGCGCTCCTCGACTGCGACGCGGACGGCGGCGGGGGCTGCAACTCGGCCAGCGGCGGCGGCTCGAGCTCGGCGGGCGGCAGCGGCACGGCCATCGGGAGCGGCAACGGCGACGACACGACCGGCACCGGCACGGACGAAGGGGACGGCGGCACCGGCACGACCGGGACCACTGGCATCACCGACGGCAGCGGCGGCTCGGGCAATATCTTGCCCACGGACACCGGAAGCACCGGTAGCTTGCCGACCAACACCGAGTGATGATCCTGGACGGCAAGTCGATCGCAGAGAAGGTCCGCGCCGAGGTGCGCGAGGGGGTCGAGCGCTTTGCCCGGCGTCACGGCCGCGCCCCGGGGCTCGACGTGCTTCTCGTCGGCGAGGACCCGGCGAGCCAGGTCTACACGCGGAACAAGGAGAGGGCGGCGCGCGACGTGGGCATCCGCGGTCGGCTCGAGGTGCTCCCGGCGGAGACCCGCGAGGCGGAGCTCCTCGCGCGCATCGCCGCTCTGAACGCCGATCCGAGCGTCGACGCCATCCTCGTGCAGCTCCCTCTGCCGGCGGGGATCGGCGAGACCCGCGTGCTCGACGCCGTCGCCCCGGACAAGGACGTGGACGGCTTCCACCCGCACAACGTCGGGCTGCTGGTCTCCGGTCGTCCCGCGCTGGTCCCGTGCACGCCGCTCGGCTGCATGCGGCTCATCGCCGAGGCGGAGGCGGCCGGCGTCGTCCAGGTCCGCGGCGCCCGCGCGCTGGTCATCGGGCGGAGCAACATCGTCGGCAAGCCGATGGCGCAGCTGCTCCAGAGCGCGCACGCGACGGTGACGCTCGCGCACTCCCACACGCGCGACCTCCCCGCGCTGTGCCGCGAGGCGGACATCCTCGTCGCCGCCATCGGCCGCCCGGAGACGATCCGCGGCGAGTGGATCAAGCCGGGCGCGGTGGTGATCGACGTGGGGATCAACCGCATCCCGGCGGCCGAGGAAGGCAAGACGCGCCTCGTCGGCGACGTCGCCTTCGCCGAGGCGAAGGAGAGGGCAGGGGCGATCAGCCCGGTGCCCGGCGGCGTCGGCCCACTGACCATCGCCTACCTCCTGGCCAACACGCTCCGCGCCGCCGAACAGCGAATCGCCGGCTAGAGCAGCTTCTCGAGGATGCGGTCGAGCTGATCGAGGTCCGCGTAGGGGATGGCGATCTCCCCCTTGTTCCCCTTGTCGCGCACCTCGCAGCGGATGCCGAGCGCGCGCCCGAGCTTCGCCTCGAGATCACGGATGGCCGCGGTCGATCCGCTGCCCCCCGCGGCCGCCGCTTTCCCGCCGCTCTTGCCGTCCTTCGATCCGGCGCCGCGGACCAGCGCCTCGGTCGCGCGCACGCTCAGCTTCCCGCGCACCACCTTCTCGGCCAGCTTGCGGATCTGCTCCTCGTCCTTCGCACCGAGCAGCGCGCGCGCGTGCCCCTCGGACAGCTCGCGGGTCACGATCTTGTCGCGCACCTCCGCCGGCAGCTTGAGCAGCCGCAGGTGGTTGGTCACCGTCGAGCGCTCCTTGCCGACGCGCGCCGCCACCGTCTCCTGGGTGTAGCCGTGCTCCTTGATCAGCCGGTCGAGCGCCTCGGCGATCTCGACGGCGTTCAGGTCCTCGCGCTGGACGTTCTCCACCAGCGCCAGCTCGAAGGCGATCTCCGGCGAGACGTCCTTCACGACGACGAGCGCGTCGCGCATCCCCGCCTTCTGGCTCGCTCGCCAGCGTCGCTCGCCGGCGATGATCTCGAACTTGTCGGTGTGCCCGGCGGCCCGTCGCACCACGATCGGCTCGAGCAACCCGTGCTCCTTGATCGACTGCGCCAGCTCCTCGAGCGCCT
>JAMFST010001378.1 GCA_026225435.1 Labilithrix luteola | reverse complement strand
GGTGTCCGCGGTCGCCGTGAGCACCCGCGTCTTGGCCGCGAGCAGCTCGACGACGCCGGCGGGCCCCGCGAGCTTCTCCACCGTCTCGAGCTGCGCGTCGACCGCCGCTTCGAAGTCGCGACCTTGCTGCCCCCCTTCGGTGGCCACGCGCTCGAGCACCGCCAGGATCTCGCGATCGTCCGGCATGGCCACGAAGGCGCGCGTCGCCGCGGCGAAGGCATCGGCTCGTTTTCCGAGGGCGTCGCCGTGGATCTGGATCAGCCGCAGCCACAGCCCGCGCGCCTCGTCGCGCCCCTCCGTCGTGCGGAGGATCGCCTCGAGCAGCTCGGGGATGGGGGCGAAGGACTGCGCCGTCTCGTACAGGAGAACGAGCGAGCTGGCCGCCACGCGATCATCCGGGAAGAGCGCGCGCACCTGGGTGAAGAGCGCCCGCGCCTGCTCGTCGTCCCCCACCTCGCGCCACTGGATGGCCGCGCGCTTCAACGCCTGCGCCGCCGCGGCCACGTCCCCCTTGCGCTCCTGGAGCACCGCGCCGAGCTGCTCGAGGAAGCGAGCCTGCGTCGCCGGGTCGGTCGCCGCTTCCACGCGCCGCACCAGCACGCGCTCGATCAGATCGGCGTCGTCGAGCACCCGCGCGACCCGGTCGGCCGCGTCGAGGTGCTCGGGCAGCGCCCCTTCGTCGGCGAGCAACAGATCCGCCTGCGCCTTGGCGCGCGCCGGCTCGTCCTCCGCTGCGGCGAGCTCCGCCAGGTGCGCCCGCACCGAGCGCGCCTCGTCGATCGGCATGCGCTCGGCCTGCGCCTCGAGCAGATCGCACAGCTCCTTCCACGCTTCCATCCCTTCGTAGAGGGCGGCCAGCGCGGCGCAGGCGTCGCGGTCGTCGGGATCGGTCGCCAGGATGGTGCGGTAGGCCTCGACCGCCTCGGCGGTGCGCCCCACGTCGCGCTCGAGCGCGCCGAGCGCCGAGAGGATCTCCCGCCGCCGCGCCGGCTCCGTCTCGCGGGCGAGCGCGCTGCGCAGCACGGAGATGCGCTCCTCCGGGTTCCCCTGCTCCTCGTACAGATGATCGATACGCGCGAGCAGCTCGCTGGCGGTGGGATCGAACGGCAAGGCGCGCCGGTAGATCTCGATCGCCGCGGGCACGTCGCCGCCGACGGCCAGCTCGTCGCCGGCCTTCACCGCCAGGCGGAAGCGGTCGGGCGAGTCGATGGCCACGCCGTCCACCGCGCGCGAGAGCAAGCTACCTCGCCGCTTGGGATCGGCTGTCTCGCCGATGCGAAGGAAGGTGTCGAGCGCGTCGTCGAGCGCCAGGCCCGCGGCCACCCGCTCGGTCAGCACGCGGCCAGCGAGGTCGAGCGCGCGGCTCTGGTACTGCGGATCGGCCTCGCAGGCCGCGATCGCCAGGTCGAGCGCCTTGAGCCGCCCGGCCGCGTCGGTCAGCTTCGCCGCGCGCAGCTCGTAGATGCGCACCAGCCCGGCGGTCAGCTTCTCCGCGCGGTAGATCGGCTCGAGCACGTCGGCCGCCGCCCGCTGGTGATCGTCGTCGCCGAGGAGCCGCTCGAGCGTGCCGCGGCTGGTGCGCTCCTCGGGATCGAGCGCCATCACCTTGGCCAGCGTGGCGATCGCCTTGGGGACATCGCGGGTGCGCAGGAGCTGCACGTGCGCCAGCTGCGCCAGCGTCGCCACCCGCTCGGTCGCCGGGACCAGCTCCGCCTCGGCTTCGAGCACGCGCTCGTAGGTGGTCCAGTCGCGCTCTCGCTCGAGCAGCGGGAGCCAGGCGGCGTGCGCGGTGCGCGACGGGCCGTACGTCTCGATCACGTGCCGCCACGCTTGCGAGGCGCGCGCCGCGTCGCCGGTCTTGGTGGTCCACACCTCGGCCGCCCTGGTCGACAGCTCCGCCGCGCGTCGAGCGTTGGCGGGCTCGATCATCTCGGCCGCCAGCTCCTCGAGGGTGAGCGCCTGCTCCATCCAGCGCCCCTCGGTCTCGTAAGACTTCACCAGCGCCTCGTGCGCCTTGCGCCGTCGCACGCGCACGTCCGGCGTCAGGTCCAGCTCCTCGAGCAGCACCGTTCGCCACGCCGCCGAGGCGCGCCGCGGATCGCCGAGCGTGTCCTCGCAGAGCTCCGCCAGCTGCACGAGCGCGATCTGCCGGTCGCGCCCCTCGTGGTCCATTCGCCCCAGGGTCGCCAGCGCGTCAGCGAGGAGCACGGCATCGTCCCCGTCGCCGTGCATCGCCACGATCGCCCGCGACGCCGCCAGGGTCGCCTCGAGATCGACCTCCGGCTCGGCCACGATCATCCCGAAGGCGGCGCGCGCGCGGCGGAAGTCCCCCGCCTCGCGGAGCAGCTCCCCGACGTCGACGGCGATCTTCGCCTTGATACTCATCTCGTCGGTGACCGTCTCGGCGCGCGAGAGCAGCCGCGCCGCTTCCAGCGCCTTGTTCTGCTGGATGGCGAGCGTGAGAAAGCGCGCGCGCACCTCGGGCGACGAAGGATCGAGCGCGATGGCCGACGACAGCAGCTCGTAGGCGCCGGCCGCGTCCCCTTGCTGCTGCTCCTTCAGATCGGCGAGGCGGCAGAGCAGCTCGAAGCGCGGCTGCCCGCGCGAGTGCTCCAGCTCGATGGTGAGGAACTTCGCCACCTCCTCCGGTTGCCCGGTGGCGTCGAAGGCCACCGCCAGCGCCTCGGCCGCGCGCGCCGCCAGCCCCTTCACCGCCAGCAGGCGGACGGCGATCTTGCGCGCGTCCTCGTGCTCCGGATTGGTCGCCAGGATCCGCTCGAGGTGCGGCAGCACGTGATCCGGCTCATGCAGCTGCTGCACGTACAGATCGACCAGCCGCACCCGCAGCGCGAGCGCGTCCTCGTCGCCGATGTCCCCCTCGAGCGCGTGCTCCAGCAGCTTTGCCACGTCGCGGTGGCGATTGGCCTGCAGGAGCATCTGCTCGAGGGTGTCCCGCGCGCCCGCGTCCTCCGGGCAGAGCTGGACGATCTGCGAGTACACGTCGATCGCGCGTTCGTGCTCGCTGGGGAGCGCGTCGAGCATCGCCGCCGCGTCACGGAGCATCGCCAGCCGGTCGCTCGGATCCGGACGGTGCATCGCCGCGTGGGCGTACAGCTCGGCCAGCCGACGCTTCTCGTCGCGGTGCACGAGCAGCTCGGCCAGCGCGGCGAACGCGGCGTCGTGCAGCGGATCGACGCCGAGCGCCCGTTCCAGGTAGTTCGCCCCGGCGACGTCGTCCCCGAACATGTCGCCGAAGAAGCGAGCCGCCTGGTACAGCAGCTCGGAGACCGCCTTCCCCTGGTTCCCGCCGGTGCTCGCCCGCAGCGCGCGCGGGTTGGTCACCGACTCGTAGGCGAAGGCCAGCTCGCTGACCCGCGCGTCACGCTGCGCCGACGCGTGCAGCCGATCGAAGGCCGCCGTGGTGTCACTGTCATTGCCGTTCTCGATGAGGTACGCGAGCAGACGCTCGAGGAGCGCGGTCTCGGAACCTTCGGTGAACGGCCCGGAAAAATCGTCCGCGACGAGCGGCGGCATGGGTCGACGAGGGTACAGGCTTTGGTGCAGCGTCACCAAGTACGCGGGGGTGCTCGTGACGTATCGAGGCGTCGCGGGGCGTCGCGAGCGCGACGGGAGGGGGGCGCTTATCGAAGTGGTCGCAGGGCGGCACACGTCGGTCCACCTGTGGGCTCGGTGAAGGTTGGAGAACGCCGCCGGTCGCGAATATCGCTCTGGTGAGGCAGTCTGCGCGCGGGCTCCGGCGACGCGCGCACTGGGCCGCACGGGTGCGCCGACGCTCTGCCTGCGCCCGTGCTCGACCGCCTCCCCACCCGCTGTTCACGGCCTTCGCCGCCACACCTGTCCCCTTCGCGGGGAGATGAGGTGGCACTCGCCTCGGCGATCTCCTGCCTTCCACCAACGGGTCACTGGCAGAGGAAGGAGAGGCCGGCGAGCGTGGTGGGCGTCGGCTGGCGGACGGTCAGGGTGATCGTGGTTCCGTCCGACTCGCCGATGGTGCCGGTGGTCGAAGCCTCGGAGCAGAACACGCTCGCCTGGCAGGGGATGCTCACGTTCTCGGCGCCGGCGGCACCGTCGAACGTGAGGGCCACGGCGCCGTCTTCGGCCTGGTCGTAGTTGGTGAGCGTGCGCTGCGTGAGCGTCGGTGCGGTGCCGAGGAAGAGCCGGAAGCCCGAGTACCCGGAGGCCTCGCCCGGCGCAGTGATGACCAGCGTCGTTCCGTCGCTCACGTCGGCCACGAAGGCGACCGACGCCGGCAGATCCTGCGCCGCCTTCCCCTCCACCGACGCCGGGTCGACGACGGTGAGCATGGTGGCGTCGCTCGGCGGGGTGAACTCCTTGGAGTCGGTCTGGGGAGACACCGCCATCGTGGTCGTCCCGCTGCTCTTGTCGACGAAGAGCTCCTCGTCATCCACGGTCGACGACCCGGGAGAGGTGAAGCTGAAGATGTACTGGCTCGTCCCGTTCTGCCCGGAGCCGACGTTGGGCACGCGGACGAGACCACCCCCGGAGCTGACGAAGATCCGCTGCTCGCCCGACGACGGCGAGTCGACGATGTACATCGTCCCGCTCGCGTCGGTCCCTGCCGCCAGGACCTCCTCCAGGGTCGTCGTCCCAGCGGCCAGCGGATCACACGACGTGGCGCCCGACGCGGACGAACCGCCGGCATCGCTGTCGTCGCTGGTCGAGCAGCCGGCCGCCGACGTCACCAGCAGCGAGGCCGCGAGGAAGAGACCGCCCTTTCGCATGCGCTGAAGAATAGATGCGAAGCCACAATCGGGTAGGGGCTGACGGGTTCGCCCCGTCAGGCCCCTCCCACACCACCGGACGTGCGGGTCCGCATCCGGCGGTTCGGAGAGTTGAGGTTCACGCGGCGAGCCTCGGCAGGCCGAGCTCGTCGTAATAGCGGCCGGGCAACGCGATGTTGATCTTGTAGCCCGAGTTTTTCCACCAGCTTCGCGCATTTCCGGCGACTACCGCTGCTGCATCGCGCGAGAGTCCTCGTGCTCGCAGCTCGCGAAAGATCGTCGTCCCACGCTTCCACTGTTTGAGTTGGATCGCGCGCAGGCGGTGGCGTATCCATTTGTCCAGATCGTGAAAGATCCGTGGCGTATCGGCGAGGCGGAAGTATCCCTTCCACCCGACGAGATAGCCGCGCAGCTCCGCGATCACCGTCGAAATGCTTCGGCCGCGGCTCCGCCCCGTGATGGCTCGGACCCGCTGCTTCATCGCCACCAAGGCCTTGTTCGCCACACGCCGTTTGACCTCGCGTCCTCGCGCTACCCAGAAGCTGTAGCCGAGAAATTTGCGGTCCCACGGGCGCGTCACCGCGCTCTTCGACTCGTTGATGCGGAGCCGGAGCTTCGCGTAGAGACGCCGGAGCGTCTCCATCACGCGCTCGCCAGCGCGCCGCGATCGCACGTACACGTTGCAATCGTCGGCGTAGCGGACGAAGGCGTGGCCGCGCTTCTCCAGCTCCTTGTCGACTTCGTCGAGCAGCACGTTGGCGAGCAGCGGAGACAGAGGGCCGCCTTGCGGCGTCCCCTCGTTCCGCGCCGTCACCATCCCGTTGGCCATGACGCCGGCTTCGAGGTAGCGACGGATCAGCCTCAGCACGCGACCATCCGCGATTCGCTTGGCCAGCCGTCCCATCAGCACGTCGTGGTTCACGCGGTCGAAAAACGTCTCGAGATCCACGTCCACCACCCAGCGGCGCCCTTCCTGGATGTACTTCTGTGCCTCGCACACGGCATCGTGCGCGCTGCGTCCAGGCC
>JAMFST010001377.1 GCA_026225435.1 Labilithrix luteola | reverse complement strand
GGCTGACCTACGAGATCTACCTGACCCACATGTTCGTCGTGCTCGCGGCGGTGCGCCTGGTCCAGGGGCGCGGGCTCCTGGCGTATGCGCTCGGGCTACCGCTCACCTTCGCGCTCGGCTGGGTGGTCGCGCGGTATCTCTCGCTTCCGGCCGAGCGCCGCTTGCGAGCGTCTTTCTGACAGTACCTTTGCCGGTGTCGTTCGTTCTGGAAGGGTGAGCTGGCTTGCGAACCCCGGCACGAGCGTCCCGCTCCCGCCTCCGCCTGCGCCGCGGTCTCGAGAGCGCACCGTGACCCGCACCGAGTGGGACGCGATCATCCGCGCCCACGACCGGCGCCTCCTCGCGCACCTGGTGGCGCGCGGCGTGCGGATCGATCTCGCCAAGGAGCTGGCCCAGGAAGCCTGGGCGAAGCTCATCGAGCAGGAGCGCGAGGGGCGGCTGGGCGATCTGCAGATGCCCGGGTTGATCCTGCGGCAGGCGACGTTCCTCGCGCTCGATGCGGCGCGTCGCCAACGCTGGGAGACGAGCGCCGGAGAGGTACCGGAGCGTGCCGACGTGGCGCCGGGGATCGATGACGTGCTCGCGTCCCGGAGTCAGCTGGCGCGTGCGCGGATGGCCTTCGCGACCGCCTCGGCCGCCGAGCAGCGCATCTTCCTCGCGCTCTACGAGCAGCCGCAGCTCTCCTGCGCGCAGGTGGCGGCGGGGCTGGGTCTGTCGGAGCAGCGGGTGAAGCAGGTGGCCTACGAGGTGCGCAAGCGCTTGCGCGCGGCGCTGGAGGAGGAGTCATGATCGAGGTTCATTCATCAGCGGAGCAGCTCGGTGGCTACTTCCGCGGTCTGCTGGACGATGTCAGCGCGGCGACGGTCGAGGAGCATTGCGCGGCGTGCCCCGCGTGCGCGACACGGCTGCAGGACGAGGCGCGGCTGGAGCTGTCCCTCCACGAGCTGGTGGAGGACGCTCGGGTGCCGGTGCGGCCGCGCGCCCGGCGGTCCACCTTGCGTGTGGGCGTGGCCTCGGTCGCCGGGCTCGTCGCGCTCGCGGCCGCGGCCGTGATCGCCTTCCTGGTCTCGCGCCCGCAACCCGTGGCCATCGCCAAGGACGTCCCGACCGTGGCCTCGTCGCCTTCGTCACTCGCGGGGAGCGACACGCCCTCGCGGCCGGCCGAGCATCGCTTCACCCTCACCACGGGAGCGAGCCTTCACTTTCGCGTCCCCGACGTCGCCGCCTTCCACACGGATCACGACGCCGTCAGCGTGATGGTCAGCAACGACGACGTGCTGGTGACCGGCAACGCGCCGGGCGAGGCCCGGATCCTCTTCATGACCACCACCGGAGACACCCTGCTCTACGTGGTGACCGTGACCGCTCAGCCGCCCAGGTAAAGCTTCAACGATTCCGCCGCGCTTCGCCGATCGAACGGCACGTCGCTCAGCTCGTCGCGCTGGCCGATGCGGGTGAAGAGATCGTTGAGGTACTCGTGGAAGTGCTCGCACTCCTCGACCGATCGCGACAGGCGAGCCGGGT
>JAMFST010001376.1 GCA_026225435.1 Labilithrix luteola | reverse complement strand
CTTCGGCGCGGTCACCGCGGTCGCCTCGCTCATCCCCGCCGTCGGCACCATGCTGGTGTGGGTCCCGGCCGGCGTCATCCTGCTCGTCTCCGGGCACACAGTGGGCGGCATCTTCGAGCTGGTGTGGGGCGCGCTCTGCGTCGTCGGTCTGTCCGACTACGTCATCCGCCCGCGGCTCGTCGGCGGCGACGAGAACACGCCGGCGCTGCTCACGTTCGCCGCGCTGCTCGGAGGCGCCGAGGTGTTCGGGCTGCAGGGGCTCATCGTCGGCCCGCTGCTCATGTCGCTGGCGCTGGCGGTGCTCAAGATCTACGAGCGCGAGGCGCTCACCCGCCGCCGCGCCGCGCGCGCAGGGGATGAGCACGTGGAGCGCGAGGGGGTCGAATCGGCGCTGGGGAACGTGCGTAAGTAGGCTACTTTCGGCCGCCGAAGATGTCCCGAGAGCAAGCGGCCGACTACGAGGAGAAGAAGAAGGCGATCCTGGACGCGGCCGCCGCGCTCTTCGCCCGCGTCGGCTACCCGAACGCGCAGCTCAAGGAGGTCGCCAAGGCCTGCGGAGCGTCGAAGTCGATGCTCTACCACTACTTCCCGTCGAAGGACGACGTGCTCTACGCGCTGCTCCACGAGCACCTGCAGAGCACCATCGACGCCATCGAGCAGATCGATCCGGCGCGCTCTGCCGAGGAGCGCTTCCGCCTCCTGATCGAGATCTACATCCAGAAGTCGACGCAGACCCGCACCCGCCACGTGGTGGCGATGAACGACGTGAAGTACCTCTCGGGCGCGCCGCTGAAGAAGATCCTCGAGCTGGAGCGGCAGGTCATCAAGCTGTTCGAGGCCTCGCTCGAGGCGCTCGATCCGAACCTACCGGGCAAGCTGGTGGCGCCGTACTCGATGCTGCTCACCGGCATGCTCAGCTGGGTCGACCTCTGGTACCGCCCGAACGGCCCGATGAAGCCCGACGAGCTGGTGGAACGGGTGGCGCAGCTGTTTCTGCACGGGTTCCTCGCGGCCAGGAAGGTGTAGGCGGTTGCCTCGACCGTCCGCAGAGTTCCTGAACGTGGACCTCGATATCGAGTCGCGCTCGGACCTGACACAAATCATCGACGCGCTCGGTGAGAAGGTGGTCGTGCTGCACTCGGGCAGGGTTCGCGGCAAGCACCGCGTCTCCCTCGAGCTGGGTGGCCCGCTCTCGCTCGAGCGCAATGACCTGACGCCGGACAGGTGCATTCTCGCCTTTTCAAAGCTCATCGAGCGCTTGCCAGCGCCGGCTCGTCGCGCGTGGGATCGAGCCTCACTGCGCCGCTTCAATGTCGGCTTTCAAGTCAGCGGAGGCTCGGCGCCCGACGCGTTCGTAGCGCACCTCGGCGCGGCAACGGTCAAGCGCGTCACCGATCTGAACGGAGAGATAACCATGACGATCTACCCGGTCTAGCCGGATTCGCACCGCGATCACCCGGCGGGTCGAGACTCATGAAGGTCGTTGCCTGGCGCGGCGGCCCGTAGATAGCTACCTTGATAGCCATGAAGCGCGTCTCCGTGGCCGAGGCCAAGAACACTCTTCCTGCCCTTCTTCATGAGGCGGAGGGCGGCCCTGTAGAAATTGTACGGCGCGGCAAGCCAGTAGCCATCCTTCTCTCACGTGCGAGCTACGACCGCTTGCGCGGAAAGAGCGAAGGCGTATGGGCCGCAATCGAGCACGTCAGGGCGACCCACAATCTCGCAGAGCTGGACGCCGCGAGCGCCCTCGACGGTCTCCGCGACGCGAACCCTCAGGGGAGGCCGGTCCGGTGGTGAAGTTCCTGCTCGACACCAACGCGCTCGCCGAGCCCATGAGACCCGCGCCGAACGCGGGCTTTCTCAAGCGGCTACGCGCCAACGAGGCAAAGCTGGCCATCGCGTCGGTGACCCTTCATGAGGCGCTCTACGGGATCGAGCGCCTTCCCGAGGGCAAGCGTCGCGAGGCCCTTCGCGCGTACATGCGCGAGGCAGTAACCAAGATGACCGCCCTCGCCTACGACAACAAGGCCGCCGAGTGGCACGCACGCGAGCGCGCACGGCTCGAAGCGGCCGGACGAACGATGCCTTACGCCGACGGACAGATCGCCGCTGTTGCCGTCGTGAACGCTCTCACGCTCGTCACCGCCAACGTTCGCGACTTCCGCCACGTCGAGCAGCTTCGCGTCGAGAATTGGTTGTCGTGAGGAGGCTCACATCCGCTTCGCGACCTCCTCGAGCATGACCTCGGTCGCGCCGCCGCCGATGGTGAGCACGCGGGCGTCGCGGACCATCCGTTCGATCGGCGTCCCGATCATGTAGCCGGTTCCGCCGTGGAGCTGGAGGCAGCCGTGGACGACCTCCTGCAGCACCTCGGCGCAGTGGGCCTTGATCATCGAGACCTCGCGGATGCACTCGCGCCCCTCGGCGAGGATCTGCGCCGCCTCGTAGGTGAGCGCGCGCGCGGCGGCGGCCTTGGCGGCCAGGGAAGCGAGCTTCTGGCGCACCGCCTGCTTCTCCCAGAGCGTCTCGCCGAATGCCTTGCGGGTCTTGACGTAGTCGACGGTGAGCTCGATGGCCTTGCTGCACTGGCCCGCGCTCATGGCGCCGATCTGCAGGCGCTCGTCCTGGAAGGTGTCCATGATGCCGTAGAAGCCGGCGTTCTCCTCGCCGAGGAGGTTCTCGGCCGGGATGCGCGCGTCCTCGAAGTACAGCTCGGCGGTGTCCGAGGAGCGCCAGCCGTGCTTCTCCAGCTTGCGGGTGACGGAGAAGCCGGGTGTTCCTTTCTCGACGATGAAGAGCGAGATGCCGCGGCTCGCCTTCGCCTTCGCATCGGTGCGCGCGGCCACGATGTAGATGTCGCCGTAGACGCCGTTGGTGATGAACGTCTTGGCGCCGTCGAGCACGTAGGAGTCGCCGTCACGGGTCGCGCGGGTGGCGATGGCGGCCACGTCGGAGCCGGCGCCCGGCTCGGTGACGCAGACCGCGCCGATCTTCTCGCCGCGGATCGCCGGCGGCAGGTACTTCTTCTTTTGCGCGTCGGTTCCGCGCTTGGCGATGTGACTGATCGACATGTCCGTGTGGACCAGGGTCGACGAGGCGAAGCCGCCGTAGCTGCTGCGCGAGAGCTCCTCGGCGAGGATGACCGAGCACATCGGCCCGAGCCCGCCGCCGCCGTGGGCCTCGGGGTGGCGCATCCCGAGGATGCCCATCTCGCCCATCTGCTTGAAGATCGCGCGCGGGACGAAGCCGTCCACCTCCCAGGCGTCGCCTTGCGGGATCACCACCGTCTCGACGAAGCGGCGCACCTGGGCGCGCAGCATCAGCATCTCCTCGGGGAGGAAGGACGGCTCCTTGAAAACGAACTCGGTCATGACGTCTCGCCGTCCTCTCAGCTCACCCGGCGGGTGTGCCCTTTCCAGAGCTCCTCGCGGAGCAGATCCTTGCGCGGCTTGCCCGCCGCCGACAGCGGCAGGCTCTCGCGGAAGTCGACGGTACCCGGACATTTGTAGCCGGCGATGAGCGTCTTGCAGAAGGCGCGCAGGTCGGCGGCGGAGATCTCGCTCCCCGTGCGCCGCACCACGATGGCGTGCACCGCCTCGCCCCAGCGCTCGCTGGGGATGCCGACCACCGCGCATAGCGCCACGTCGGGGTGGCGGGCGATGGCGTTCTCCACCTCGCTCGAATAGACGTTCTCGCCGCCGGAGACGATCATGTCCTTCACCCGGTCGCAGATGAAGACGAACCCCTCGTCGTCGAGGAAGCCGGCGTCACCGGAGTGCATCCAGCCGCCCTTCAGCGCCGCGGCCGTCTCCTCGGGGCGCTTCCAGTAGCCCTGCATGAGCGCCGGCCCGCGCGAGATGATCTCCCCGATGGTCCCGCGTGGAACATCGTTACCGTCGGGGTCGACGACGCGCAGGTCCATCCCGTGGACGGGGCGACCGCAGGAGCGGAGGCGGTCCGGCCTGCGCCCCTCCGGCGTGTGGTAGCGCGCCGGCAGCACCGTGTACGGGCCGCTCGTCTCGGTCATGCCGTAGCCCTGGATGAAGCTCACCGAGGGGAGCCGCACGAAGGCGCGCTCCAGGAGGCCGTCGGTGATGGGCGACGCGCCGTAGAGCACGCGGGTCAGGCTGGAGAGATCGTAGGCGCCGACGTCCGGGTGGTCGACCACCAGCTGGATCATCGTCGGCACCAGCAGGGTGAAGGTGCAGCGCTCCTTCTGCACCGCCGCCATGATCTCCAGCGGGGTGTAGTTGGGGATGATGACCATCAGGCTGGTGCGGATGAAGCAGCGGAGCACGATGCACATCCCCGCCTGATGGAAGAGCGGGGGCGAGGCGAGGACCACCTCGTCGTCGTGGTACGGCAGCTCGAGGAGGCAGGCCATCCCGTTGTACAGGAGGCTCGCGTGCGAGAGCATGACCCCCTTGGGGTAGCCCGTCGTGCCGCCGGTGTAGAACACACCCGCGAGATCCTCGGCGCCGGCAGCGACGTCGGGCACCGGCTGCGTCTCGGCCAGGAGCGCCTCCAGCGAGAGCGTCCCTTCGGGTGCCGGGCCTTCGCCGGAGTAGATCACCGTGGTGAGTGACTTCGAGCGCGCGCGCAGCTCGGGGACCAGCGGAGCGAACTTCTCGTCGACGAGGAGAAGCTTGGTCTCGCAGTCGTCGAGCGAGAAGGCGATCTCGGCGGCGCTCCAGCGAATGTTCACCGGGTTGAGCGCGCCGCCGGCCCACCAGGTGCCGAACATGAAGTCCAGCCAGCGGTCCGAGTTGATCGCCAGCATGCCGACGCGATCCGCCCGCTGCATCCCCAGCTTCTGCAGCACAGCCCCGAAGCGGGCGATGCGATCGGCCAGCTGCGCCCAGGTCTGGCGACGCTCGCCGAAGACGCTGGCGAGCTGGCTCGGTCGCTGGGCGAGCGCGCGGTGGACCCCCTGGGTGAGACGCTCATCCATGGGCGGCCTCGGTGGTGCCGTCGAGAAACGCGACGGCCTTCTGCGAGGCGAGCAGGCCGGTGAGGGCGCAGGCCTGCACTCCGCCGTCGCCGTAGTCCTTCACCGCGTCGCCCACGTTCCACAGGTTGGCGAGCGGGGTGTCCTGCGGCAGGTCGAATCCGGAGACGGAGCGCTGCGCCGGCCACTCGCCGCGCATCACGCGGATCGAGAGGATCTTTGCCACCTGGTCGAAGCCGGGGAACTCGTCGCGCAGGTCCTGCAGCGAGGCCTCGATCTCCGCCTTCTCGTCGAAGTCGCCGATGGCCGGGCGCGGCACCGCGTAGGCCACGTAGAGGTACCAGCCGGGCGGCGCGAGCTCGGGACAGGTGGCGGTGAGCTCGCCCAGGTTGCACAGCCGACGCGTGCGGCCGAAGGTGACCAGCCCGGGCGCGTCGACGATGCGCGTCTGGGTGGCGAAGTTGAGGACGATGTTCGCC
Organism: Labilithrix luteola; assembly: GCA_026225435.1. GTDB lineage: Bacteria > Myxococcota_A > Polyangia > Polyangiales > Polyangiaceae > JAMFST01. The sequence continues at coordinate 5,663 of JAMFST010001376.1, read as the reverse complement.
GACGGGCGGAGCGTCTGCCGAGCCTGGGCGACGTACTCCGCGCCGAGGACCGACTCGCCGGCGAGCGCGATGGTGGCGTGCGGGCCGATGTTGCTGATGACGGTGCGCGCCTGGATGCGCTGCGTCTCGCCCTGGCGGTGTACGTCGAGGCCGGTGACCACGCCGTTCTCCGTGCGTAACGCTGTTACAGACGCGTCCGTCCAGATCTCCCCGCCTCGCGCGACGATGGCTGCGGCCAGGTCGTTCCACAGTCCGACCGTGCCGCGCGGGCAGAAGCCGAAGCGCTTGAAGGCGCCCTTCAACGCGAAGTACGTGAGGAAGGCGCGCGCCGGGAGCTCGTCGGAGTTCACCGCGAAGATGGCGGCGCACAGGTTGCGGAAGATGGCGTGCACCGTCTCGTTCTTGGTGTACTTCGCCAGCCACTCCGCCGTCGTGAGCGCGTCCTCGGGCAGGTCCCCTTTGCGGGCGTCGGCGAACTTGGCGCCGATCTTCGCCGCCTGCTTGGTGAAGGTGCCGAGCAGCATCCCCCAGCCGCCCCCCGTCGAGACGTTGATCAACTTGCCGTCGATGCGGAACACCGTCGGCGGATCCGGCTCGCGCACGTCGAGCGGGACGCCGAGCGCGGTGAAGGTCTCCTCGAAGACGTTGCCGCGCTCGATGGCGATGGCGCCGATGTTCACCGTGAAGCCGTCGATCTGCTCGCTGGAGGCGCGACCGCCGACGCGATCCTTCGCCTCGAGGACGAGGACCTTCTTGCCGGCGGCCACCAGGCGCGCCGCGGCGCTGAGTCCTCCAGCGCCCGCGCCGATGATGGCGGCGTCGTACGTCATCGTCATGTGCGTCTCCTGCGGAAGCGGTCGAAGAATTCTAAGACCGTCCGGTCGGTCTTAGATGAGAGGAGCACGACACCTCGGTCGCAGCAACGCGGATTCATGCAGAAACTACCGGTCTCGCATGCCGCAGTGCGGCGCCGGAGCCGCCCTCATCAGGCGTCGGCGCGGCCGATGATCGAGATGGCGCTCACGTTCTGCGACGGCTGCCCGCCGAGGTTGTGGGTGAGCCCCAGCTTCGGGTTGGCGAGCTGCCGCGCATCGGCGCGCCCCTGCAGCTGGAGGTACATCTCGTAGAGCATGCGGATGCCGCTGGCACCGATCGGGTGACCGAAGCACTTGAGGCCGCCGTCGATCTGGCAGGGCAGCGCCCCCTCTGCGTCGAACACGCCGTCGAGCACGTCCTTCACTCCCCCGCCCTCCTTGGACAGACCGAGGTCCTCCATGGTGACCAGCTCGGTGATGGAGAAGCAGTCGTGCACCTCCGTCATCGACAGCTCCTTGCGCGGATCCTCGATGCCGGCCTCGGCGTATGCCTTCTTCGCGGCGATGCGCGTGGTGTGCAGGTAGCTGCCGTCCCACTCGTTGGACTGCATCTCCCAGCCGTTGGAGACGGCGATCTGCAGCGCCTTGAAGGTGATGAGATCCTTCTTCCCCAGGCTCCGGGCGATCTCCTGCGTGGTCACGATGACCGCGGCGGCGCCGTCGGACACACCGGCGCAGTCGTAGAGACCGAGCGGCTCGGCGATGATCGGCGCGCGCAGCACCTGCTCCTCGCTGACCGGAGAGCGGAAGTGCGCCTTGGGGTTCTTGGCGCCGTTGGCGTGGCTCTTCACCGACACGTGGGCGATGGCGCGCTTGAGGAGCTGCGCGTCCACCTGGTGCTTGCTACGGTAGGCCGAGGCGAGCTGGGCGAAGTTCGCCGGAGCGACCGCGTTCGGGTACCACTGCGGGATGTACGTTCCTACAGTGGCGGTGGGGAGGCCGCCGTAGCCGGTGTCCTTCAGCTTCTCGACGCCGAGGGCGATGGCGATGTCGCAGGCTCCGGCGGCGACGGCGTAGACCGCGGCGCGCACCGCCTCCGTGCCGCCGGCGCAGAAGTTCTCCACGCGGGTGACGCCGATGTTGGGCAGGCGCAGCGCGATGCTCATCGGCGTGCCGCCGCGGCCGACGCCGACGTCGTCCATGTGCGTCGAGAAGAAGGCGGCGCCGAGCTGCGAGGGCTGGATGCCCGCGTCGGTCATCGCCTCGTTGTAGGCCTCGACCATCAGGTCCTCGGCCGAGGCGTCCCAGCGCTCGCCGAACTTGCTGCAGCCCATGCCCAGGATGGCGACCTTGTCTTTGATTCCGCTGGCCATGGTCAGTGCTCCTTCTTCTCGGGCGTGCTCGCGGAGCGCACCGGAGTCGCTTTCCAGAAGTAGCGGGTGAAGCCCCGCTTCTCGTCCTTGTCCTTGATGCGGAAGACCATCTCCATGGGGGTGCCGACGTCGATCTCCCCCTTGGTGATGTCGGTGAATTCCATCAAGATGCGTCCGCCCCCGTCGAAGTCGACCTGCCCGTAGTGATTGGGCGGAGACGGGTGGTACGACAGGTACTCGGCGGACCAGCTCAGCACCTTGGCGCCGCGCTCGGCCAGCTTGTACGGACGCTGCGAGTCCTGCGCGGGCGTTCCCACCGGTGGCGCTCCGGCGGAGTTGCCGCTGAGCGACAGGCGCGACGGCGGGAAGTGCACCGCCCCGGTCGCCTCGTCACGCCCGGCGACCAGCCCGAGGATGGCCTTGCGATGACGGTAGAGCGTGGTGAGCGCGGTCTTCTTGTCCTGCTCGCCGCGCATCCCCTTCTCGAGAACGAGCGAGCCCTTGAAGGAGAGGAACTTGGTGTAATTCGCCTCGGACACGCCGCGCGCGATCCAGCCGGACACGCCGACCCGCGGGCGGAAGCTGCCGATGGCGTCGGTCACGCGGAAGACCAGCGCCTGCGCGCCGCTGCCGAACTGGGCGACGAGGATGTGCTGCCCGGGGCGCGCCTTCTCGAGCGCGTGCGCCAGGAGCAGGAGCGGATGGGCGACGCCGGTGTCGCCGATGCCGCTGGCGAGCGAGTCGACCAGCGCGTCGGGGCGAATGCCGCACGCCTTGGCGACCTGCGCGTCCATCTTCGCCAGCGTCGAGGGGAAGACGAAGGTGTCGATCTGCTCGGCGCCGATCCCGGCGGCGGTGAGCGCCCGCTCGATCGCCTGCGGCACGAGCTTGCTCACGCCCTCGTCGCGGATCCAGCGCTCTTCCCAGACGTAGTCGACGTCCTCGCCGGCGGGGCGGAAGTGATCGACGAAGTCGACGGAGACGGTGCCGGTGCCGAGCAGCTCGGCGAGCACGCGGTCACGGGGACCACGGCCGACGAGTATGGCCGCGGCGCCGTCCCCCACCTCGAGCTCGGCGGCGCTGGCGGGGCGCGTCTGCCGATCGTCGGCGGCGAGGACGAGGATCTCACCGGTGGCCGACGGCGAGCTCGCCTTGGACAGCGCCTGCGCGAGACCGGCGAGCGCGGAGCGCTGGGAGCCGGTGAGATCGAGCGTCTCGAGATCGTCGTCGAGGGTGAGCGCCTCGGCGACGATGCCGGAGTTCATGCGCTCGGCGAACGGCAAGGTGCTCGACGCCAGGGTGACCCCCTTGATGCGGCTGCGATCCTCGCCTGCGCCGAGGCAATCGCGGGCGGCGGCGACCGCCATGGTGATGCTGTCCTCGTCCCAGTTGGCGAAGGTGCGCGTCCCCTTCTTGCCGGCAAAATTCGGCGCGAACCAGGCGTTGGCCTGGGCGACCGCCGAGCGCTCGAGGCGCATGCGCGGGAGATATCCACCGTAGCCGAGGATGCCGATCGGGCCGTTCTTGGTGTCGCTCCGTGCGTCGCTCATCGTGCTTGGTTCCAGTGACGGTCGAGGAAGGTGCCGATCGTGGCGACGGCCTTCTGGGCCTCGGGCACGTCGGCGGCAAACTGCTGGAAGACGTGGATCATTCGCTCGTACACCTCCAGCGTCACCTCCACACGGGCAGCGCGAGCGGCGGTGGCGAGGTCACGCGAGTCGTCGAGCACGACCTCGTGATCGCCGACCTGCACGAGCAGCGGCGGGAGACCGCGGAGATCGGCGAAGAGCGGCGACGCTTGCGGGTCGCGGGCATTCGCGCCTTTGAGGTACGCGCGGGCGACGATCTCCAGGTTCAGCTTCTCGTGCCAGGGATCGACCGCGGCGCGCGTGGTGTACGACTCGCGCGAGGTGGTCAGATCGGTGAACGCCGAGAGCAGCACCGCCGACGCCGGGAGCGGCCGGCCGCGGTCGCGCGCGGTGAGCATCGTCGACAGGACGAGCCCACCGCCGGCGGAGTCCCCCGCTAGCGAACACTGTTCGTGACGAACACCGTTCGCGAGGAGCCAGTCGTACGCGCGGACGGAGTCCTCCAGCGCCGCGGGGAACCGGTGCTCTGGCACCCGCCGGTACTCGAGCGCCAGCACGCGACAGCGCGCCGCTCGCGACAGGCGAACCAGCAGCTCGCGGTGCGAGCGCACCGAGCCGAGGCTGAACCCGCCGCCGTGCAGGTAGAGCAGCACGCGATCCTCGCGCGCGCCCGGCGCGGTGATCCACGTCGCCGGAACACCGTCGACGGAGATCGCCTCCTCCGTCGCCGGCAGCGCGGTCCCTGGCGCCGCGGTGTACAGCTCGTCCCAGTCGCGCCGCATCTGCTCGATCGGCGTGCCGCGGACCCAGCTGCCGAGCACCGCGCGGACACGTCCAATGTGCCGCTCGACTTGCTCGTCGATCGCCGACGGCTCGCTCATGCGCCGCACCCCATTCCGCCGGAGACGCCGAGGCACTCGCCGGTGATGAACGCCGCCTCCTTCGAGGCGAGGAAGGCGACGGCCGCGGCCACTTCCATCGGCGTGCCCAGCCTCCCTGCGAGCGTCGCGCCGGTCATCGCGTCGAGCAGCTTCTGCCCGCCCGCCTCCACCGCGCCGCGCAGCATGGGCGTGTCGATGGGGCCGGGGCAGACCACGTTGGCGGTGATCCCGCGGCGCCCGTTCTCGCGCGCGATGGAGCGGGTGAAGGAGATGACGCCCCCCTTGGCCGCGGCGTACACCGCGCCACCACGCGAGCCGAGCCGGCCCGCCTCGGAGGCGATGTTGATGATGCGCCCGTAGCTGGCCATGTGCATCGCCGGGAGCGCGGCGTGGGTGGTAGCGAAGACCGCCTCGAGGTTCACCGCGAGCAGGCGGCGCCACTCCGCCTCGTCGGTGTGCGTGAAGTAGGCGTGCTGGTCGATGCCCGCGTTGTTCACCAGGATGGCAAACGGGCCGTTGGCCAGCACCGCTTCGCGGGTCGCCGCCACGCTGGACACGTCGAGCTCGATGACCCGCGCGCCGATCTCCTGGGCGAAGGGCGTGGCCGCCGTGGCGTCGAGCGCTGTGAAGACCACCTCCGCTCCGCGCGCGGCGAAGAGACGGGAGATGGCCGCTCCGATGCCAGTGGCACCGCCGGTGACGAAGGCTCGCTTTCCGGTCAGATCGATCATCGGCCGTGGAACACCGGGGCGCGCTTCTCGATCACCGCCGTGAGCCCCTCGCGCGCGTCGGCCGTGCCGGAGAGCGCGGACACCGTGCGGCTCTCGTCGGGGAAGCACGCTTCGACGCCCAGCGCGATCCCTTGCCAGAGGAGCCGCTTGGTCTCGGCCAGTGCCTTGGGAGCTCCGCGGGACAGCTCGGTCGCCAGCGCCAGCGCCGCCGTCTCCAGCTCCGCGTCCGGCACCACGCGATTCACCAGGCCGAGGTCGAGCGCCTCCTTGGCCG